>JBEPXL010000776.1:0-2135 GCA_041641935.1 Desulfobacteraceae bacterium
GTGGAGCTTCTCCGAAAGCCGCCGGGCCAGAGCGGCAATGGTGTCAGGGGTTTTCTGATTGCTGTAAACATCGGCAGTGGCAAGGGTTTCCCGGGACGACACATCCACAAGGCGGACAGCGATTTCAATGCCGTCACCGGTTTCATGGATGATGCCCAGCAGCACGGCGTGAACATTGTCGGAAGCCGTCATGTCCGCGACCGGCAGTTCCCTTCCGGCCAAAATGTCCTGCAGTTCCTCCCGGATCGACATCCGGAAGCGGTTCCGTTTCGCCACATCTTCCGCCAGACGATACTGGAAGGCGGCCTGATTCGGAGACGGCGGCATTCCCTCAAAGGGATGCATGGCAAAACTGTAGCGGTACTTCAACTGAAATGCTTCCGGAATCCGCCGGATCAGGGTGAAGTCCTTTGCCGTACTGCGCCCGTTCCGGTTCCGGATGGCAACGGTGACCTGGTTTTCGCCGGGCTGCAGCCGCAGAAAGTGTTCAAAGGCCATCATCCGTCCGGGATGGTGGCGCACCGGTCTGCCGTTGATGGTGATCTCTTCCACAGCCGATGTGCTGGAAATCTCGATGGGAACCTGTACGCCGGCTTTGTATATGGTATCTCCCTCGAACCAGTCTTTCAGGATGATGGCCGGCGCCGGTTCAGGAACCGGCGGGGCCATATCCGAAGCGTTTGCGGCCATCAGGATACTGCCGGAATGCCGGGCGGACATATCCTCGCCCAGATACAGCCGGGTTTCATTTCCCAGCCGGTCCCTGGCCGTCAGGGTGAAGGGATGCTCCCGGTCGTCCAGCGGAATGGAAAATGAAACCTCATTTCCCGGCGGAACCGGAACCGGCTCACCATCCAGCTGCAGGACAAGCCCTCCGGCATCATCCGTCAGTACGCCTTCCACCGTTTCACCGGGAATGAACTTCTCCAGCGCAATCACCGGTCCGGTGCGATCCACATGAATGATGACCTGTGTCTGCGCCTCCCCTCCCAGGAGATTGCGGGCAGCGACAGAAATTTCATGCGTCCCCGGGTCCAGTACCCGCTTTTCGGTAAAGGTGATTTTCCGGTCCGACGCTTCCAGAAAGACCGGAACGCCACCCAGGACAATCTCACTGATATACTGCGTCTCATCAATGGCTGTTCCCGAGAAAACGACGGGATCATCGCTGGTCCAGATTTCTTTCCCGTCAGCGGAGGTTCCCTCTACCTGCACCACAAGCCGTGGCACGGAGGGAGTCCGGCTGGCCTGCTCCAGCAGCCGGCGGCGTACGGCATCCAGATAAAAGCGTGCCTTTTCCGAAGGATACTGGAACAGGGATGCTTCCAGTTCCTGGCGGGCGAGTTCATACTCTCCCTGAAAATAATGGACGATCCCCTTTTCCCGGTGGGGAAAGTAGTCGATAAAGTGCATTCCGATGGTCCGTGCCCGGCGCTGATCTTCCGAACGGCCGTCAATGGCCGTTGTCAGGTCCGCCAGGGCCGCATCGTAACATCCCCCGGACATGCAGGAAACCGCCCGTTCATAATAATCGTACCACTGGCCCGTAAAATTCCCCCGAACCGTACAATAGTCCACATTCTCCTGTATGCAGGTGCGCTCCGATACAGCACAGCCGGCAAAGAGCATGAGTACCAGCGGAATTACGAGGATAGACTGTCGCATATTTTCCCCCTTTGATTTGCCTTCGGCCACCGGCTTCCGGAAAAAGGAATAAGTAACCAGCCTCACCGGCGACTCTCCTCCTATCATAAATTTCCGGATGCGACCATGAAAAACCCGATGGTGGTGCCGCAATCCTCACCGGACCGGAACCACCTCAGCCGAAGAGGTCCAGCTGCACCTGCCCGGACTTTTCCGGCTTCCGGGCCCGCCGTTTTTCCAGGGTGATCAGTTTTTTTTCAATGTCCTGCACAAAGGGCGACGCCTCCCGCTCCGTTGTCCGCCCGTAAAGGGTCCGCTGCAATGCGCGGGTCAGAAAAAGCCGGTCCCGCGCACGGGTCATTCCTACATAGAACAGCCGCCTTTCCTCCGCCAGATCGGGTTCCTCCCCTTCGCGCAGGAACGGAATAAGGCCGTTTTCACAGCCGGTAATGAACACCACCGGAAACTCAAGCCCCTTGGCGGCATGGAGG
>JBEPXL010000777.1:0-2122 GCA_041641935.1 Desulfobacteraceae bacterium
CGCGCTTCCGGACAGGGAGGAATGGGCCGAAAGCATCTTTTTCAGATTCAGGCTTCCACAGGACGAACATTTCATCTGGACCCCGCCGGACGTGACGAGAATTTCACTCATTTCCCCGCAGTCGAGGCACAGAAAATCGAACAGTGGCATAAACGTTCCCCTTTTTCTGTCGATTCAGGCGGCTTTTCCTTCGTACTCATCCAGGGCTTTCTGGAGGGTCTTTACCGCCAGTTGAATGCAGTGATGCTTTTTCGAGGGAATCTCCTCAAGAAGTCTGAAAATATCCCCGTCGGTGAGCTTCCGGGCCTCCGTGAGGGATTTCCCTTTCACCAGATCCACAGCGGCCATGGCTGCGGCGATGGCGCCCGGACATCCCAGCACCTGATACCGGGCATCCCGGATCGTTCCCTCTTCGACCTTCAGATAGATTCCCATCGTATCACCGCAGGTTCCGGTCATGCTGGAAATCTGATCGGCATCCGGAATATCCCCCATGTGGGGTTTGTTCAGAAAATATTCAATGGCCTTTTCCGAGTATCCGGATTTGACCAGCATCTCATGAACTTCCGCCGCATTGGGCGGATTGACGGCAGCCTGGTTCTGATCCATGGTGTTATATCCTCTCAATGTATGCATTCATGGTTTCCGTTGTGCCCTGAACAGGTCTGATCCATTGTAAACTTCGGGAGTTTTTCCCCGCGGATCAGCGCCAGATTGTCAGCCACCGTTCCGTCTACCGCCCGGTATGCCGTAACCCCTGCTTCATTGAGCCGGAACAGCGCGCCCCTGCCGATGCCGCCGGCGACGACAGCGTCAACAGGTCTGCCGCCCAGGGCCAGCAGCGGCTGACAGTTGCCGTGGGTATGGTGAAGATCCGAATTGGTGACAATTTCAATCTCACCGGTTTCCGGGTCCGCGATGACAAAGTACCGGGCCGAGCCGAAATGGCTGTATACCGGGCTTTCAAGCCCTTTGTCCTCCTGGCTGGGAAAAGCGATTTTCATCCTTTATACTCCTGCATCAGAGATATTCTGTTTTCGTAAACCATCATCCGGAAGCGGTCCTCCATTTCCCGTGATACCGCCCCCGCTTCCTGCCAATGATTGAAACCTCGAAGAAGCACTTATTAAGCCCATTTTATGTCCGTGTCAAGTCCACAGTATCGATTATCGTTTGCGGTTCCGCCGGTTCACCGCCACCACACAGGAGATGCTGCAGTCCTCCTGTCCGGCCCACTCTCCGGGCATCCGGGCTTGATTGTCACAGTAATGATTCTTAGATTTATAATATTGAACTTGTATTGCCGGAACACCACCATCGGAAATGTATTTCAGATACAGAACAGCACCCGGGGGTTCATCACCGCATGAGAAGACAGCTGCTCAAAATGACATCATTTGTACTGGCCGGTACTGCCCTGCTGGGACTGTCGGGCTGTATGCTGTTCCGGCCCGATTATCCGGACCATACCATAATTCGACGGGTTGATCTGGAAAAGTATGCCGGAAAGTGGTATGAGATCGCATCCTTTCCGCAGTGGTTCCAGCGGGGATGTCACTGCAGCACGGCGGAATACACGCTGGAGGAAGACGGTATTGCGGTCACCAACACCTGCAGAAAAGGTGGACCCGGCGGGCCGGTCGATACCGCGGAGGGAAATGCCTCGGTGGTCGAGGGGACGCAGAATACACAGATGAAAGTCCAGTTCCAGTGGCCGTTCAAGGGAGATTACTGGATCATTGCGCTGGACGATGAGTACCAGTACGCGATGGTCGGACATCCTGCCAAGAAATATCTCTGGATTCTGTCCCGGACCCCGACGATGGATCCGGAGACCTACCAGTCCCTGGTGGAAACGGCCCGCGAAAAGGGATATGATGTCAGCAAACTGGAACGGACGGATCAGTCCTGTTTCACAGATTCTTAACCTTATTTCGGAGAGAAGTCAGCTTATGTCTGAGGAGATTCCAGAGAAAGAAAACCAGGAAGAAGAACGTCAGGAAGAACAGGACAGCTTCGCCGATCTTTTCGCCTCCTATGAAGGGGCCATGGCGGAAGACATACAGGTAGGCGACAAGATCAAGGGAGAAATCATCTCCATCGGCAAGATCGGAAGAGCACA
>JBEPXL010000778.1:0-2120 GCA_041641935.1 Desulfobacteraceae bacterium
CGAAACGTCCCGGCACGGATCCAAAGCTGGATGATTGATGAACTGAAAAGCAGAGGTGAAATAGGCGTGATATTGGAGGAAATCATTCAGGACTATCTGAAACGGGAGAAGGAGAAAGGCCGATGAAAAGGGCGGTATCCATAGCACTGGCGGCGCTGCTCCTGTCCACCACCGGCGGCACGGCATACGGGAAGCGGACACACCATGAAAAATGGTATCAGGAGAAGTGGTGTAGTGACCAGGGCGGAGAATCTGAGGTGACATTGCCGGATCGTACCCGCTGCGACTGCATCACCGCCGACCATGCCGTAGAGGTAGACTTCGGGGACAAATGGGCGGAAGGAATCGGGCAGTCATTATATTATGGTTTGCAGACCGGGAAACGTCCGGGGATTCTGCTGATTCTGGAAAGCGTGAAGGACCGGAAATACTATCTCCGGTTAAACTCTGTGATCCAGGAGTATGGGCTGACGATTGACGTTTGGATGATCGGAGAAGGTGCGTATTGATATGACGGAAAAGCAAAGAGAAAGGAGGGCCGGAGAAAAACATTGACCTGAAACGAGAAACCGAATAACATTTCTCCTGTGTCGGATCCCCCGGCACAAAATGAACGAGGCCACCGAGAGCTTGCGACTCCCGATGACCTCTGACCCAATAACCTGAACGGACAGGAAACGGGCTGATGTATTACCTACCTTACATACCTCACAAAATCAACTCTATAAGGACAGGTATCCCATACCCTTCCCCTGTCTGTTCCCTTTTGAAAGGGGGCAGATTATGCGTTGTATCCTTATTGCAATCCTTCTTATCAGTATCCTGATCGTGGGAACCGCTGCCGATGCCGAAAAAATGTGGACCATCGGTTGGATGTTTGAAACGAAAAGCGACCGGATCACAGCGGAAGCCGAGCGGACCAGAGCCGATGCCGAGCTTGAACGGGTCCGGGCGGAACTGGAACGGGCGCGGGCCGATGCCGAGCGGATCAGGGCCGAGGCGCGTATCAGTGAACGTCAGTCCGATGCGCTGATCAGTATCGCCACCGGCACGGACAGACGGTCTGAAAATTACCAGGCAATGGCTCAGGGCTGGTTTGTCGCTGCGGCTGTTTTCGCCGTCTGCTGTCTTCTGCTGGCCGTCTATGGCCTCATGCAGCGGGGCAGGGCGGCGCGGTACGAGGCCATAGCACACCGGTTGTACGACGATTTCCATGTGACCGAAACCCTTGATTACCGCCGTTCTGTGTCTGCTGATCACTTCGAGGACCGGGAGAGGATCACCGACCGGGACCAGGGCAGGGACCGCGACCTTTCCAGAATCGGCTATGGCCGGGAAAGGGGGCGCTGATGTTCGGACAGCACCACTTCGGAAAAGAAGGTATGGGCTTCTGGATCAATCACAGTCCTGTACCGGACGGTATCCCGTATGAATACCCGATGTTGACATGGGCGGGCCTGGGGGATTTTGGCCTTACCTGCATCGCCTTTTACATCATTTTTGCGCTGATCATCATTCCCGGTGAAATGAAAAACAGGAGGGCGGCACAATGAGCGACCAGGGCGAAAGATACACGGGGCCGGGATGGCGACAGATGGCCGATGACTGGTTGAGGCACAGCGACCACCTGACGTACCGGATGGAAGATGACGCTTTCATCGGCAAGACACCGGCACAGATGAAGATGTACGACACCGGCGGCTTTCTTATGGCCTGCCTGGCTATCCTGATGGTCATATCCTGCGCGTTTTCAAAGCCGAAGAAGAAAGGGGGAGACAATGTTTGAGATACCCAGAATGCCGGAGATTGATTTTAAACTCTCTGAGAATGTCCATGAATGGGCTGTCTATATTATCATCGGGCTGTGTGTGCTGCTGATCATTCGTGACGTGCTTTTCGGCAGGGGTACGAAGCCGAAGGCGAAAGCACAGAAGGGGAAACGTCCTGGGGGCCTGGAAGCGCTGCTGAAAGACCGGCGCGGAAGTGCTGCCGTGAACCTGCTGGCCGGTGTCGTTTCTTCTGTGTCCCTGGCGGGCCTGGCGACATTCCTTTTTCCACCGATATACGTCTTTTTCATTGCGCGGCTGGTCCTGCTGGCCTTCATGGGGCTGTCAACGGTC
>JBEPXL010000779.1:0-2117 GCA_041641935.1 Desulfobacteraceae bacterium
CTTTTCCCCACACCCCTCGAAGGACCGGTTGTGCCCAACTGTTATCGGGAAGTTCTGAAGACGAAGGTACCCAGTAACCACCATCCATGGCAGTCCAATCACTGCCGTTATAATGAAGAATAATGCCACCGTCTCCAACGGTAAATACATCGTTTCTGCCTGCTCCCCAGACATCGAAGAGAGATTGGTTGGTTCCGGAATTCATGGTTCTCCAAGAAACACCATCGTAACGCAGGATGGTTCCACTATCTCCAACAGCAAAAATGTCATCTTCGCTGCTCCCCCAAATTCCGTGCAAGTTCTGGATGATTTTGGAATCCATTAGCCTCCAAATACTGCCGTTGAAATGCAGAATCGTTCCATCCTCTCCAACGACGAAAAGATTCTCTTCGCTTTCGCCCCATATGTCGAACAGCTCCGCCTCGGTTAGTCCCGGATTCTGAAGTCTCCAGCCCGCCATGCTCAAATAGGGGAAGGCGGAATAGAAAAATGAAATGAACGAAAAAAAACAGAATAGAATTTTTTTGATATTCATTGATCCCCCGGAGTTCAGTCAAAAAACAATCGACTTCCGCATAGCGGAAAGCTTTAGGAAGCTCCTCACAGGAAGCATAAAAGCACCTGGTAATACTCCTTTTAGCTTTTTTACATTCCATAGCTCCCATAAAGCACTCATCGTTATCTATTCCCGCATTCCCGCCACCCACTGCAGCACAAACACCACATCCCCTGCCCCGACTTTCACATCCCCATCCGCATCGGAAAACCGGTCAGGATCGGCCCCATCCACTCCGGAAAGAAACTGCAGAACAAGAACAGCATCCACCATGTCCACTTCCCCGTCTACATTAAAATCCCCCGGATCTGCCACACCGACACCTTCGGTCTGGTTGATTTCAATATATCCGGATTCCGATTTGACATCCTCCTGATCAATCACGTAGGCAATGGCCTGATATACGCCGTGCTGTACAAAATCATTCCATGTATTGGTGAAAACACCGTTTTGATAAAGGTCAAAAAGAGTCATCGTCTCAACCGTCAACAGAGGTTCACTCCTGTCTTTGAGAGCCTCGATCGGAGGGGAAACACGGCACCAGACATTACTCAGGCCGATTTCAGGATGAACCCATACGTCCGATGTCGATAAATCAGATGCGGTATCTCCACTGTGAAGACGATCGGGAGTGGCGAAAAATGAACCGATGGTCGGTTCCATGACATCAACCATACGTCCGATGCCGACAACGGAAGTTGTCGCTGCCCTGCGACTGCGATCATCAGGCAGGGAATCGCCGTCAACATTAATGAGAGGGGTTTGTGCCCCCTTCATCTGAGCCTTGGCGATATCATAGGCGGTGAGGATGTCGGGCTGGTAAGAGAGGACTTCGAACAGCCGATAGGAAAAGGAAACTTCGCCATCATCAAGGAACCACGCCCGCTCATCAGTATCGGTTCCGGTCATGGTAATGCGGGATTTTCCGATGGGAGGCTGGAGTACGGGAAGAAAAGAACCGGACAGACAACTGTCTACGATCACTACCACTTTTCCGGAAATCGGATCTGCGCCGGACTGAAGAGCATCCAGCAGGCTGTCCAGTTCCGCAGCATTCAGGTATTCTGTCTCTGCAAGACGGACGGTTTCAGTATCACCGTGCCCGGTAATATATACAAGAACTTCGTCGGTAGGATCTGAAGGATCAGTAAGCCAGGTGGTGAAGGTATCCCTGACATTTGTAAGACTCGGCAGATCATCCACATCACTGCTGCCATCACCGGTGACGTCTGAAGGCTCTGCAGCAAGATACTGAATGGTGTCCGGTGTATAGCCCTGGGTGATAAGGGTGGCGTAGGCACGGTCTGCACATTTCTGAGTGGCCTTCCAGAGCAGGTTGTTCTTTTTGGGACCACCGGCAATGATGACGGCTTTCTTTCTGGCCTGGATGTCGACTTCACCGGCTGAAGCAAAGGAGACAGCGTTGGGGAGCGTATCACTGCTGCCGGGAGCGATGACCTTGAGGCTGTATTCTCCGGCAGGAAGGCCGGGGAGGGTCGCGATGATTATTTCGGGGCTTTGGACCGTCATGGCGGAAGCGGCGGTCTGTGTACCGCCGGAG
>JBEPXL010000780.1:0-2116 GCA_041641935.1 Desulfobacteraceae bacterium
TTCCCCGGTCCAGTGTGTCAAAAACCTCCTGCAGCTCATCACAGCGGGTAATGATCACACCAACGCTGATCGCTCTCAACTCGAACAGTAACCTGAAGTTATTCAAATCCCTGTCAAAAAAAGGATCCTTGTTATTCCATTCAATTTCCAGAGCGACTCTGTTCCTGTAGCAATCCACTTTGTGGGTCGGAGAATCGATTATGTTTTCATCCACTTTGATCCGGGTTTCAAAATTCTTCTCTTCCCATCCCCGCTGATAGAGGAATTCATCGATAAAACTGGATACTTTTGATTTTCGTCCGCCGCCGACTGCAATCCAGCTTTTTTTCAGACGAAAGGCGGCCAATACATCCAGAATATCGCGCCATTCATCCCGGAAATCGTTGCTGAGAATGGCACAGGCATGCTTCCACTCATGAACCTCATAATGTTCAGAGATAAAATCCGGTAACAGGTCGAGTCCCATCTATTATCCTGCGCTCTGAATTCTTTTACACAAACAATGAATTATCCTAAAATAGACCACCACCTCACGCCATATACTTCTTCATCAGCTCCATCCGCATTTCATCATTGAATTCCTCCTCCCGTTTCCGCTTCTGTTTCAGAAGGTACCCGGGTGTTTCAAACTCGGCGGAGTCATCATCATGCATGGCCGCAATTTCACTCAATGCCTTGCGGATATCCTCCGATGCCTCCAGATAGGCCCGCCGGACCAGAACCAGATCCCGTTTGATTTCAAAGTAGGAATACCGGCCTTCCCCTTTTTTCAGACGGTTGTACACGATGTTCTTGACCGCTCCCCAGGTATCCCGCCGGGTCTGATCTTCCTGGTCGGTCAGGGTGTCGAGATTCTCCAGCATTTTCTGATGATACTTCCGCTCTAAAGCCCCCTGAATCGCCATAATCCAGAGCAGCATGAATATCCCCGCAACCCCGCCGCCGACGGAAAGCAGAAGGATGGGGTCGGGCAGACCCGCGGCCATCAGTGCAAATGCAGCGACACCACCGGCCAGCAGACTCACCAGAAAGCCCTTCAGGGTCATGCGGGTGCGATAGGCACGGGTGGCTTTCCGGAAACTGGACAGGGCCTCCAGATAATGGGTCAGTCGTTCTCCGTGAGTCTCCACAAACGTTGCCAGATGATCCAGCCGGCGCCGGGGTGTGCGGGAGATGATTTTTTTCAGCTGTTCCCGCTGGTTTTCCAGCAGCGGAAGATAATCGGCGCAGCGGACGGACTGGTGAGAATTTCCGGAGGCGTGGGGGGAATAGGTCATGTGGATCAGGGGAATGTCCTTCCGTCCTGTAATCTGGGACAGATTCCAGCAGAGCGCCCCGTAGACCCGGAGCAGATCGTCCAGGCAGGTACATTCATCGATCCGGTTGAGTACGAAAATGATCCGGTCTTCAAAGGTGTTGGCGGTCAGGGTCTCACGGATACTCTTGTAGGCCTCGCGAATGGTGCCGGCCTTGTGGGCGTCAAACAGCACCAGCACCAGATCGGCTTTCTGGGCCAGATCACCGACCACCTCCTGATAGTCGTATCCCCGGTCCCGTTCGGTAATGCTGTCGAGCATTCCCGGCGTATCGATGATGGCGAGGTCTTTGAGAAACGGTGAGTTGACTTTTTTGAGCCGGAAGTGGGACGCAAACCGCTGCCCGTGTTTTTTGAGCGTTGTAAACGGGTATTCCGGATCATTGAGAAGCGCCTTGCCGTCCCGCTCCTCAGTCACATGAATCGGTTCGTCTTCACCGACGGAATCATCATAGGTGATCACGGTAAAGGAATCATCCGTCGGGGCCTGCCCTGTGGCCTGGATCTGGGTTCCGAGAAACTCATTGATCAGCGATGATTTTCCGGATGAGTAATTCCCGATGATCAGGACCATGGGACGCCATCTGATGTTGGTTTCCAGTGGGACGTCACTGTAGCCGTAGTGGCTTGAGACAGGTGAAAGATGTTCTGCAACGGTCTCTACGATTTCCGAACGGAGAGAGGCAATATAATTTTCACGATACATAGTGTAAAAACTCCTGTGCGCCCTGTCCGGAGCGCATCAGCCTCGTCAGGCGACGCTGAAATAGAGAGAAAAGGATGGTATTTTCAATCTTTTCA
>JBEPXL010000781.1:0-2112 GCA_041641935.1 Desulfobacteraceae bacterium
GAGGAAAAATACCGGCTTCTGGTGGAAAATGCCAATGACGCCATTGTGATTCTGCAGGATGACCGGATTGTCTTTTCCAATCCCAAGGCATGGCAGACCATCGGCTATACACAGGAAAACCTGTCCCGGATTCCTTTTCAGGAACTGATTCATCCCGAAGACCGGGAAATGGTTATGGAACTCTACCGCAAGCGGATGAGCGGAATGGAAACCGACAATCCCTATGCCTTCCGGATTCTGACCGGCACCGGCGAAGAGGTCTGGGGGCAGGTCAACTCCGTTCTGGTCCAGTGGGAAAAAAGCCCGGCGATCCTCGGCTTCATCCGGGACATCACACACCAGAAAAAACTGGAGGCCCAGTTTCACAGGGCCCAGCGGATGGAGGCCATCGGAACACTGGCCGGTGGGGTGGCCCACGATGTCAACAATCTTCTCATGGGAATTCAGGGGTATGTCTCCCTGATGCTGTTCAATCTCGACGCCACGCATCCGCACTATGAGAAACTCAAAAATATCGAGGCATCTGTAGAGAGCGGTTCCACCCTTACCCGGCAACTGCTGGGGTTCGCCCGGGGCGGCAAGTACGAGGTCCGCCTGACCGACCTCAACCGCTTAATCCGGGAGCGGACCCGCATGTTCAGCGCAACCCGCGCGGAGCTGACGATGCAGGAAAACTACCGCCCGGACCTATGGAATGTTACGGTGGACCGGGGACAGATCGAGCAGGTCCTGCTCAATCTCTACATCAATGCATGGCAGGCGATGCCCGCCGGCGGAACCATTACCGTCACAACCGGAAACGTCATCCTGGATGAAGAGCGGGCAAAAGCGCTGGATGTCTATCCCGGAACCTATGTCCGGTTCTCCGTAACCGATACCGGAGAAGGAATGGACCCGGCGACCCAGCAGCGGATCTTCGAGCCCTTTTTCACGACAAAGGAGAGGGGGAAGGGAACCGGGCTGGGGCTGGCCTCGGTCTACGGCATTGTCCGCAATCACGGCGGCGCCGTCGAGGTGTTCAGCAGACGGAACAGAGGAACCACCTTTGATGTCTATCTTCCGGCTGCAGGGGATATTCCCGGAGAAGAAAGCGACACTGCGCCGGGAGAGGGGAAGGAAAGAAAAGGCGTCATTCTCCTGGTGGACGACGAGGAACTGGTGCTGGATGTCGGACGACAGATGCTCGACAAACTGGGATACGACACTATCACCGCCGAAAGCGGGCGGGAGGCCGTGGCGGTCTACCGGCAGCACCGGGACACGGTATCCCTGGTGATTCTGGACATGGTCATGCCCGGCATGGGCGGAGAAGAAACATTCGATCTTCTCCGCTCTGTTCATCCGGGGGTAAAGGTGCTGCTGTCGAGCGGTTACAGTGAAGATGACCAGACAGACCGCCTCCGGAAAAAAGGGGCCGGCGGCTTTATTCAGAAGCCGTTCCGTCTCATGCATCTGTCCCGCAGGATGGAAGCGGTGCTGGCCGGTTGAGGGCACTGAGAGCCGGGAAAAAACGATCAGCCCCGTCCAGGTTCACTGGAGATGGACAGCGATCCGGTTGAGGCTGTGTTCCGCGTCCACCATGACGGTCCAGAAGTTTTCACTGTCTCCCATTCCCACCTTGTTCAGGTAATAGAGAATACTCAGGCAGGTCCGGGCACGGAACAGCTCCACCTGATCCGTAAAGTCATCCTCCGTATCGGAGGCGTACTGCAGATAGGCATCCAGAAAAATATCCTCCGGCGCCTTTTTGAGGGCCTCGTGTTCCTGAAAGAACTGATTCCGGTACTGGGCCAGAAATGTGCCCACATCAAAGGCGCGGGGCTGCTGAAAGGAGCTGTTGAAATCGATCACGGCGGTGAAGATGGTATCGGGATTTTCGGGCTCATCATTGCCGATGAAGATGTTCTTGGGATGAAAGTCGCCGTGGCTCTGGATCAGCCGTTCCGGCCTTTCCCGGCAGATCTTCCGTTCGGCGTGGAGTACCGTCTCCAGTATCTCCCGGATTCTGTTCCGCTCCCTGTGTCCCTGCCGGTAAATATCCTTGATGTACCAGTTGAGCCGTTCAGGCTCTACGTCCATGAATTCTTCACGGGGCGTAATGTGGAGTTCCAG
>JBEPXL010000782.1:0-2112 GCA_041641935.1 Desulfobacteraceae bacterium
GGGTTAGGTGGATTGTAGAGATCATAGCCCTGAAAGGGCGGGACATAAAACCATTGGAAAGGATGCGGCCATGCCGGAAGAGAAACTAAATCTGATTGTACTGTCCGGGCTGTTGCACGACATCGGAAAACTGCTGGAGCGGGGAGAGGTGTTTTCCGAAGCCCGGGACGATCCCCATTACACTGCCTTTTGCCCCGGCGGCGGAGAAGGACGGCCGACCCATCTCCATGCCGCTCATACGCGGCGATTCTGCGAATGGCTGACGGAGCGGTTTTCCTGCTTGCGGGGAACCGTTGCGGCCGACTGGATGGACTGGTGCGCGGGGCATCATCAGCATGACAAGGGGGCGGAGGCATCCATGATTCGACTCGGGGACCGGCTATCGGCCCGGGAACGGGAACCGGGCGATTATTACCGCCGCCGAATTCATCAGAAAACCCGGCTGGAACCGGTGCTGGAGCGGGTGTCGATTTCCGAAAACGGCGAATGCCTGTCAACGCGCCATCGATATCCGTTGCGTCCCTTGACCCTCCAGAAATCGGATCTGTTTCCGGCTCCGGCCGCCGTTTTCGGCGTGCGGGAAATGCCGGAAGCCGGCGGGGCCATCAAAGATCCGGCCGAGTGGACACACATGGTCTCGGTTACCCCGTTGACATCGGACTACGAAGCCCTTTGCCACGGATTGATGGCCGACATAGAGGCCCTGGCGGGGCAGAACCCCGATCTGGATCTTGAATCCCTGATCGTCAGCCTCATGACGTTGCTGGAGCGGTATACGGCAAACGTGCCGTCGG
This sequence comes from Desulfobacteraceae bacterium, assembly GCA_041641935.1. Lineage (GTDB taxonomy): Bacteria > Desulfobacterota > Desulfobacteria > Desulfobacterales > Desulfococcaceae > JBEPXL01. Next base: position 795 of record JBEPXL010000782.1, read on the forward strand.
CCGCCAACGTCCGCCATCCGGACATCAGCCTGTTCGATCATATGCGAACAACGGCCGCCATCGCCCAGGCGCTCTACCTGCACGGTGAACACGAAGGACGGTTTCTCGTGGATATTGCAGGCCAGGACGAAACAGCCAGATGGCTTCTCGTCTGCGGCGATTTCTCCGGGATTCAGAAGTTTATCTACAACCTGACCAACAAGGGCGCTGCCAAGGGGTTGCGCGGCCGTTCGTTTTATGTGGGGTACTTCTGCCGGCTCTGCGCGGATTATATCCTCCGGGCGATGGGACTGACCCGGGCGGGACTACTCTACAATTCCGGGGGCAAGTTCTATCTGCTCATCCCGGCCCACCTGCGGGAAAAGCTATATGAGGTGAGGACGGAGATCAACCGGTGGCTCATCGAAGAATTCGACGGCAATGTTTTCTTCGGCCTGGGGCTCGCCCCCGTCAGCGCCGCCATGTTCGAGGGGGGCAAAATGGACGCGGCATGGAAAACAGCGGCCGAGGATCTGGAAGCGGACCGGATGCGGAAATTCAGCGAATTGATGTCGCCGGCGTTTTTCGAACCGGCCGTTAACTTCGACCCCACCGACAGTTGCCCGGTATGCGGCAGTCGCCGGTCCAAAAAGACCGGCGAACGATGCGATGCCTGCGCCCATCTGGAAAGCGTCGGCATCTGGTTGAAGGATGCCGATGCGTTGCTGACGGTTCGGGGGCTGGAAGATATCCAGCGGGTATCGGAGAAACTGGCCCACAGAAGGCGGCTTGAATTCCCGAACCTGGACGCCGGCCTTTTCCTGGTGGCGGAAGAAGAGATCGGAGCGATCGCCGACATCGGGCGGATCGACGGGGAATGCGTGCTGATCAACCGGCTCGCGGACAGCCCTTTCACCGATCTTGCCCTGCCCGGCTGCGCCGTTTCGACCCAGTATATGGGAAAGTGGGACCCGAACCGTCAGATGAGGGAAGATCAGACGCCATGGGATTTCGAGGATTATGCGGAAGCCGCCAACGGCATCCCCCGTCTGGGGGTGCTCCGGATGGACGTGGACAACCTCGGCATGGTGTTCATACAGGGACTTCGGTTTCCGGACAGGGAAGCCGTAACGGTCAACGGCAAGCCCCGTGAGGGATGGGGCGGCGTGATCCGCGAAAACGGCGTCATCAAACGCAAATCCATGGCCTCCATCTCCCGTATGGTGACCCTCTCACGGCAGTTGAACGTCTTTTTTTCCGGCTACGTTCCCGCCCTTCTGGAAGCCGACCGTTTCAACCGGTGCCAGACCATCTACGCGGGCGGCGACGATTTGTTCGT
>JBEPXL010000783.1:0-2104 GCA_041641935.1 Desulfobacteraceae bacterium
CTCACCGCCTGCTACCAGTGCCGGCGATGCGCGGCCGGATGCACCGTCGGAGACGAAACCGACTGCTTTACACCGAATCTTCTGATCCGGACGGTGCTGCTCGGCGACCGGGAAACGGCACTGAACAATGAACTGGTCTGGAAATGTGTCTCCTGCTACACCTGCGGAACCCGATGTCCCAATGATATCCAGACCGCCCGTATTACCGACACCCTCAAGAAAATGGCAAAAGAGGCCCGCATTGAAAAGCGGCATCCGAAAGTGGCCCATTTCCACGACGCCTTTGTGGAATCCGGCGTCCGGTGGGGACGGCTCAATGAAATGGAGTTCATGGGTCTGTATGAAATGAAAAATGCCATTGAGGAAGCGAAACAGAAAAACTTTGACGCCATTCTCGATGAACTGAAGACACAGGCCCGGCTCGGACTGGCCATGTTCAAACTGAAACGGATGCACTTCGGCTTTCAGACGGCCAAAGGCCGGAAGGAAATCAAGGCCCTCTACCGGAAAGCAAAGGAGAAACGGGCCTCGGCAGTGAACCCAGATACCCTGTAAAGGATTGTTATGGAAATCGCATATTATCCCGGATGTTCCCTGCAGCAGTCCTCGGCCCTGTACGATCTCCAGAGCCGGCGGGTCTTTTCCGAACTCGGTGTTTCCCTGAAAGAGATCGAGGACTGGAACTGCTGCGGGGCGACCTCGGCCGGAAAGGTGGACGACTTTCTGTCGGTTGCCATGCCGGCCCGGAACATCGGTATCGCGGAGGCAGCCGGATTCGACGAAGTGGTGATTCCCTGTTCGGCCTGCTATTCCCGGACGATTGTGGCCCGGCAGCGGATGGACGACGAGCCGGGGATGAAGGAGGAGATCAACGCCGAACTTTCCCGGAAGGTCGAAAACGGCCTCAAAATCTCCACCGTTCTGGAATGCCTTTCGGACCGTATGGCGTCCAGCGACTTCAAAGAGAAACTCGTCCGGAAGTTCCGGGGGCTGAAACCGGTCTGCTACTACGGCTGCATGCTCACCCGGTTTCCCTGCAATGTTCCGGTCTCGGACGACGTGGAAAATCCCCGGGGAATGGAAACGGTGCTGGAAAAAATCGGCATCAAGGCCCTGGACTGGAATTACAAGACCTACTGCTGCGGCGCGTCCGCTGCGGTCAACGACACCAACACCTCCCTCACGCTGATGGCGAAAATCATGAAGGACGCTGTCGCCCGAGGGGCCAACTGCTTTGTCGTCACCTGTCCCATGTGCCAGATGAACATGGATGCCTACCAGGACACCTTCTGTGAACTGCACGGCATCGAATCGCGCCTGCCGGTCTATTTCATCACCGAACTGGTCGGCGTGGCAATGGGCATTTCTCCCGAAGACCTTCAGATCGACCGGCACTTCATAGACGGCACAAGCCTGCTAAAGGAGCTGGAACAAGATGAACGAGAAACAGCATAATGTCATACCCCGCCGGAAGCGGGGATCCGTCCTGATCGCGGGCGGCGGCATCGGCGGAATGCAGGCGGCCCTCGATCTGGCGGACAGCGGGTTCAGGGTCCACATCGTCCAGCGGGATTCCTCCATCGGCGGAACCATGGCGATGCTGGACAAAACCTTTCCCACCGGCGACTGTTCCATGTGCATGATCTCACCCAAAATGGTGGAAGTGGGGCGGCATCCCAATATTGAACTGCACACCCTGGCCGAAGTGGCCGCCGTGGACGGGGAACCGGGGGATTTTACCGTCACCGTCAGGGAACAGCCCCGGTATGTGGACGCGGAAAAATGTACCGGCTGCGGGGCCTGCGAAAAGAAATGCCCCAAGCTGGTGGTCAGTGAATTCGAACAGGGGCTGAGCAAACGGAAAGCCATCTATACCACCCTGGCCCAGGCCGTTCCCCACACAAGGGTCATCGATGCGGAAGCCTGTATCTATCTGACCCGCGGACGCTGTAAAGCCTGCGTCAAGTTCTGCCCGACAGATGCCATCAATTTTGAGGATACGGAAAAAACCTATGACCTTCAGGTCGGTGCGATCATTCTGAGCCCCGGTCTGGAGCGGTACAACCCGCGCGTCCGGGGAGAGCTGGGATTCGGCCGGTGGCCC
>JBEPXL010000784.1:0-2103 GCA_041641935.1 Desulfobacteraceae bacterium
CCGTATTTTGTTTCCATCATTTCGGCCACATAGTTGATGGACCGGTGGCACATGATCATGTTCAGATCGGCGGTGTGGGACTGGGCGAACTTGTCCACAGAGGAGTTGCCGCTGAAGGTGGAGACGAGGGTAATCCCGCAGGCATCGAATATCCGTTCGATTTCGAATGCATCGCCGCCGATGTTGTACTCGCCGAGCAGGTTCACCTTGAACTCGCCCTCGGGTACGGTGTCGTCGGTGCCGATGACATGCTTGAAAATTTCGTTGTTGGCAATATGATGGCCGGCCGACTGGGAAACACCTTTATAGCCCTCGCAGGAAAAACCGAAAATGTTGATGCCCAGTTTTTTCTTCATTTCCCGGCAGACGGAGTGGACATCATCGCCGATCAAGCCGACCGGACAGGTGGAGAAGACGGCGATGGCCTTGGGCTTGAATATGTCGTAGGCTTCCTGGATGGCCTGGGCCAGTTTCTTTTCACCGCCGAAGATGATCTCCTCATCCTGCATGTCGGTGGAAAAACAGTAGCTCATGAACTGGTGACCGTCGGCCGATGTGCTGGCGTCGGTCTGGTTCCGCCGGGTGAGCCAGGAGTAGAAACCGCATCCGATGGGCCCGTGGGTGATGTTGACAATGTCCCGGGTCGGGCCGAGAACCACACCCTTGCAGCCCGCGTAACAGCAGCCGCGCTGACTGATCAGGCCGGGAACCGTCCGGACATTGGACTGGATTTCGGGAACCTGTTCCTCACCTTCCACCTTGTTGACAACGATGCCCTTGGCCCGTTTCCGGGCTACCTTGGTGGGATACTGGGCGAGGAGTTCTTCTTTCACCCTGGCCGGGTCAAGCCCGTCCAGCTCGTATTTTTCCATTTCCTGATCTTTCTCTGGCTTTGCCATGATATATACCTCTCTCCTTTGGATCTGTTATCCGTCCCTTAGATGTCGTCCAGAACCGTGTCGCCGGACTCCCCGGTCCGTACACGCACGGCGTCGTGACAGGGCAGGACAAAGATCATGCCGTCACCGGATTTGCCGGTCTTGTTGACCCGGATGATGGTTTTGACCGTCCGGTCCACCAGTTTGTCGGGAACCACGATCAGCATGGCCCGCTTGGGAACAAGGCGGCCGCTCTGGCCCAGCTGGGCGATCGCTTCCTCGTAGCCTTTCTCCGCCCCCTGCAGGAGCTGGAGATCCACGATGCCTTTTCCCCGGCCCAGGGCGTCCCGTGCCGTGATGGAAGAGATACCCGCTTCGGTAAGCGCCCGTTTGGTCTGATTCATCTTGTTCAGACGAATGATTGCCATTACCTCTTTCATATCTCTACCTCTTCCGTCGTGCCGTCTGCGGTTTGCCGGATGCCGGAACTGATGGTGTAGGATTCTTCCACCGGAACGATAAAGATTTTACCGTCGCCGTAAGCCCCTTTTTCTCCGGTTCTGGCCGCTTTGATGACGGTCTTGATGACAAAATCCTTGTCCTGCTCATTGACGACTGCCAGAAGCATTTCCTTGGGAATCTCGTCGTAGGTGATCTCGCCGATCTTGATGCCGCGCTGTTTACCGCGACCGACAACGGACATCTTGGTTACGCCCGGAAAACCGGCTTCCATTAAGGCGGCCATAACAGCATCTACTTTTTCAGGTCTTACGATGGAACGGATCATAATCATGATTCAGGGTCTCCTTCTTGTATTCAGATGAATTGGGATTCTTTAGTGCCTTACTCCTCAAAGGCTTCGAAAAAAACAAGAATTTGGCTGGATGGCTGCCCCTCCAAATTTTGGAGCATGCCACTATCTTGCAATTAAAAAGGCTTCTTATGAGGAGTTTGGGTTGCGGGTGGAACCCGCCTTAGTTGCTGATGATGCCGTAATCGACAAGCAGTGTTTCAAGTTCTTCAATCTCGATGGGGGAAGGGATCACCATCATATCATTTTCATCGATCTTCCTGGACAGGGCCCGGTATTCATCGGCCTGTAGGTGTGCCGGATCATATTCGATTACGGTCTGCCGGTTCAGTTCCGCCCGCTGGACCATGTTCTCTCTGGGAACAAAGTGGAGCATCTGGGTTCCGAGCCGGTCGGCCAGCGCCTGCTCTTGCG
>JBEPXL010000785.1:0-2096 GCA_041641935.1 Desulfobacteraceae bacterium
CTGGCGGAAATCTCGAATGTATATTCTCCGATCCGGTCCCGGAGGGTGGTCGCCCCGGCCAGGGGGATTTCATATTCCCCCACAGCGATTCCCGCTTTCCGGCCGGTGATGTTGTTGACCACGGATACCACCTCCGGATATTTCGTCATCAGCATGTCGGCCAGCGGCTGTACCGCTGACCGTTCCTCCCACGCGGTGATGAGATTGACCATCCACCGGTCTTCCGCCACGGAATGGCGGAGCATCAGAAACCGCCAGAATCCTTCATGGCTTTTGAGGCCGTAGACCGGCAGTCCGGACTGCTTCATGTACATTCTCACATCGTCCATGATTTCATTGCCCCGGGGCGGGTGGAGCAGGCAGGCTTCGGTGTCCAGTACTTTGTGAAACGTGCCGGGAACGTGAAGCCCCAGCGCAAAGTCGATGCCGATATCTTCCCGGCCCAGTTCATCCGGCATGAGCCACCGCCGGTCCGAGCAGGAAAACTCCATCTTGTTCCGGTAGCCGAAGGTGAGTTCCGAAGGCAGTGTCGGATGGACCGGCACCCCCTGGATCAGTCCGATATGTTCCAGGGATTCGGCCACATGCTGTCGCTTGTATTCGATCTGTTTCCGGTAATCGAGAAACTGCCATTTGCACCCCCCGCAGTAACCGCTGTACCGGCAGGGCGGTGTCACCCGGTCGGGGGAGGGGGTTATGATGTCCAGGGTTCTGGCTTCGGCGAAATTCTTTTTTTTCTTCACAATGCGGGCCGTCACCCGGTCTCCGGGTACCGCCTGATCAACAAAGACGGCAAAGCCGTTGACCTTGGCGAGGCCTTTTCCGCCGAATGCAATGTCTGCGATATCGAGTTCCACTTCTTCTCTTTTTTTTATTTTCATTCCCTCAGATTCCTTGGATTGGTTGCGCGTTTGATCTTGCCTTGCCCGGGTAATTCAGGTATAAGAATCTATCATTTTATTCAAAGATAATCCAGAGGAGCAAGGAATCGGCCGTTATGACTGAAGCGGAAACCATATCGATCAGTGAAAAACCGGTGGAAGACTGCCGGGAAGTCAGCTTTGTCAGCGACAACTTCCAGCTGAAAGGCTATCTGCACATGCCGTTGAAGGCCGAAGAACCGCCGATTGTGATCGGCGTTCATGGTCTGTTCAGTGACGCCAGTTCTCCAAAGCAGATTGAACTGGCAAAAGCCTGCAACGCCTACGGGATAGCGTATCTGCGGTTCGATCACCGGGGATGTGGTCAGAGCGAAGGGATTTTCAGGGAAGTGACCACCTTTGAGGCCCGTGTCAACGACCTCGCCAGTGCTGTGCATGCTGTCCGGGAGCGCAACGATATCAATGTCCAGAAGATCGGCCTCTTCGGAAGCAGTATGGGCGGCGCCGCTGTTCTCTATGTCGCCAAACGGCTGAATGTCGCCCCCATTATCACCTTTGCCGCACCGCTTCAGAGTGCGCCGGTGAGCAAGGCCATCGAAAAACGGTTCGAAGCCGAAAATGACGAGCTGCCCCTTGATCCCGCCCGGATCCAGTTCAATATCGCCACCAAAACCGCCGGTCTCCAGCATATTCTGATTTTTCACGGGGATTCAGACAAAACCGTTCCGCCGTCCGAGGCGCACCGGATTTATGAAAAGGCGGTGATGCCCAAGCGGCTGATCTTGCTGATGAACGGTGACCACCGGATGAGCCGGAAGGAAAATCAGGACAAGTTTTACCGGGAGTCCGTTGCCTGGTACAGAAACTGGTTCAGGGAAGGTCTCCGCCGCTGATGTGACGGACGGCGGCAGCACATTGCACAAACGCAAAAAAGCGGGACAGGTCATTTGATGACGGCCCCGCTTTTTTTTATGGCTGGATAGAAGCAGGGGCTTAGCCCATAACTTCATTCGGAACGATTTTGATTTCCACGCGCCGGTTCAGGCGTCTGCCTTCCGCTGTTGCGTTGGTCGCCACCGGCTGGCTTTCTCCGAAACCGATGGTATCAATCCGGGCCGGAGAAACACCCTGCTGTACCAGCAGTTCTTTCACCGACTGGGCGCGACGTTCGGACAGCTGCTGATTGTAGCTCTCCGCGCCGGTGCTGTCGGTATA
>JBEPXL010000786.1:0-2089 GCA_041641935.1 Desulfobacteraceae bacterium
GCTCTGGATCTGCATGCACCGACCGAAGGCGGGGGGTTTTCTGATTCCTTTCCGGTCAAACAGTCTCTCCAGAAGGACGAGGGTCATATCCCGCCCGCTCCGTCCGGCCAGGGGAACACCGTAGGATACTTCGTCTTTGTGAGGGGATTCCGGAATAAAGAGAATCTTCAGCGTTTCAAAGCCGTAGATATCCGGAACATGGCAGACCTTCATATCCGTGTTGATATGTTTATCAAAGTAGCCGGATTTCTGCAGTGTGTCGAGTAACATGTATTTTGTTTACCTGTCATTTTCAAGAGTGGATGAGGGACGGCAGCAGAGAATCAATCCTGCGGTTTCCTGCTCAGTGCTGGATATCGACGATAATGCGCGGGGGATCTGCGAGTGTCATCACACGGTACCGGTTCGGTTCGGCAACACCGAGAACCCATGTCAGGTTCGCTTCGAAGTCACAGGTCAGTTCTGCTTCCCGGAGAACCGGATACGCCAATCCGATCTCCCGGTTTTCAATGGTTGCTTCACCGGCAAAGGTGTGGGCCCGGGCGGGAAAAAAGCGGACCTGCAGCCATCCGTCACCGGGCAGTTCCACGGTGTTTCCGGACCCGCATGCGCGGACGGGGCTGTCGATATATTCCATGACATAGCCGGGAAGATACTCCTGGAACTCGAACACGATCCGGTCAAAGCCTTCATGGCGTCCGGTCCGGATGTCTTTCTGTATGGCCGGGGTCCGGCGCGGGGTCTTCTGCTTGACGATTCCGGCGGTCCATGTTCCTTCCTCTGCATATTCAGGGGAAGGCGGAGATTCGTCTTTACCGGTTTCGGCGGGAGGAGGATTTTCCGTCTCTTGGGTCTGCGGGGTTCCGGTACATGCGGTCAGGGCCAGAAGAACAATGATGCACAACCAGCGGGAAGTCTTTTTCTGCATAGGAGAGAACCTCTGAAAAACCAAAACCGGGTTACCTGAGGCAGGCAACCCGGCTATCTGTTAAAGATCCATATGGCCGGTCGGAATGACATTGAACCGGCATGGATGGTTCAGATATATAATGGAGGTAAGATGAGTAAGGCACTGCTGCCTTGACATCAAGTTAAGAAGGAAAACCGGGTTGTCAATGTTTCCGTGTCAAAAATTATTTCAGGAAGCGTAAATCGAACATTTCCGTACCGCCAGGGCCGCTTCCATCAATGCTTCGGAAAATGTCGGGTGGCCGTGAACAGTGCGGGCAATATCTTCCGAACTGCCCCCGAACTCCATTGCCAGGACACATTCCGCGATCATGTCTGCGGCGCGGGGGCCGAAAATATGAACCCCCAGCAGCCGGTCTGTGCGGGAGTGGGAGATGACTTTGACAAAGCCGTCGGTTTCGCCCATGCACCGGGCCCGGCCCGCGCCGGAGAAGGGATAGGTTCCGACGCAGTAGGGAATCTCCATCTCTTTGACCTGTTCCTCGGTCATGCCGACGGTGGCAACTTCCGGCCAGGTATACACGACGGCCGGAATGGCGTCATAGTTGACTTCACCGGGCTGTCCGGCCATGTTCTCCACCGCCGCGATTCCCTCGGCGGATGCCTTGTGGGCCAGGGCCGGGCCGGGAATGACATCCCCGATGGCATAGATGCCGGGGACGCTGGTCCGGTAGGCGGCATCCACCAGAATATGGCCGGTGCGGGTATCCGTATCCACGCCGACGCCTTCCAGATCGAGCCCCCGGGTCAGGGGTCTGCGGCCGACCGCCACCAGAAGACGGTCACAGCGGAGAGTCGATTCTTCCCCGTCTTCGTCCAGCGTCACGGTGACACCGCCGTCGGAAACATCGGCACGGGTCACCCGGGTTTTCATGCGGAATTCCAGCCCCTGCCGCTTCAGTATCCGTTCCAGTCCCCGGATAATCTGGCCGTCCATGGCCGGAACGATTTTGGGCATCATTTCAATCACCGTCACCTTTGCCCCCAGACGCCGCCAGACCGAGCCGAGTTCCAGGCCGATATAGCCGCCGCCGACGACGCAGAGATGCTCGGGCACGGCGTCAAAAGAGAGGGCTTCGGTGGAGGTGACGATATATTCCCCGTCGAATTCAAGGCCGGG
>JBEPXL010000787.1:0-2089 GCA_041641935.1 Desulfobacteraceae bacterium
GTACAGTTCAATCCCCTCTTCCTCGGCATGATGGATTTCCGCCATCCGGGCCGGCATCTCTTCCCGGGACCGGCGGTAGACGACCTTGACACTCTCCGCACCCAGCCGCATGGCCGTCCGGGCGGCATCCATCGCCACGTTGCCCGCGCCGAGCACCACCACATTCTTTCCGATGGGAATCGGCGTATCCACCTTGGGAAAGAGGTAGGCCTTCATCAGGTTGGCCCGGGTCAGATACTCATTGGCCGACAGGATACCGACCAGGTTCTCTCCCGGAATGTTGAGAAACCGGGGCAGGCCCGCGCCCACCGCCAGATAGACGGCATCGTAGCCCTGCTCGAACAGTTCATCCAGGGTGACGGTCCGGCCCACGACCACATTGTTTTCGACCTTTGCACCGAGCCGCTCCAGAAAATGGACCTCCTGGGCCACGATCTCCTTGGGCAGGCGGAATTCGGGGATGCCGTATACAAGCACGCCGCCCGGCTTGTGAAAGGCTTCCATGATCGTCACATCATGCCCCTTGGCGATGAGGTCACCGGCCACGGTAAGACCTGACGGACCGGAACCGACCACCGCCACCCGCTTTCCTGTCGGCGGCGCTTTGGGCGGCAGTTCCCCGGTGCCGTGATGCCGTTCGTAATCGGCGGCGAACCGTTCCAGGTTGCCGATGGCAACCGGGTCTCCCTTTTTCGCCAGGATGCATTTTCCCTCACACTGGATCTCCTGGGGACAGACCCGGCCACATACCGCCGGAAGACTGTTCCGTCCCCACAGATTGCGGGTGGCGGCCTGAAAGTCCCCTTCCGCAATATGACCGATAAAACCCGGAATATCCACACTGACCGGACATCCGTCCACACAACCGGGCTTTTTGCACTGGAGACACCGCCTGGCCTCCTCCATTGCCACCTCGGGTGTGTATCCCAGGGGAACTTCCTGGAAATTTCTTCTGCGGACATCCGGTTCCTGTTCCGGCATGGGTTGTCTGGGTATATCCGTTTTCTTTGCCATACGGTTTTATTCCTCCAACAGTTATATCCGTATCGCCGGTACACCGGCGTTGATTTCATTCAGATGAAAGCGGCGTCACTTCGCCTCTTCCATGATGCAGTAATCATTGTAGCAGTTCTGTTCATCATCACAGTAGGCCCGGAGCCGGTTCATCAGCTCGTCGTAGTCGACCTTGTGACCGTCGAACTCGGGACCGTCCACACAGGCAAATTTGGTTTCGTTTCCAACCGTGACACGGCATCCGCCGCACATGCCGGTTCCGTCCACCATGATGGGATTGAGGCTGACCAGGGTCGGCACATCATATTCGGCGGTGACTTTGGAAACAAACTTCATCATCGGAACCGGACCGATGGCGACCACCTGGTCCACTTTCTGGTTTTCCAGGATATCCTTCAGCACATCCGTGACAAACCCCTTGTGTCCGTAGGAGCCGTCATCGGTACAGATTTTCAGTTCATGGGAGGCGGAGGCCATCCGGTCCTCCAGGATCAGCAGGTCTTTGCTCCGGGCCCCGATGATCGAGATGACATGATTGCCCGCCTCTTTCATGGCGCGGGTAATGGGATGCAGCACCGCGATTCCGGTTCCGCCCCCGACACAGACCACCGTACCCACTTTTTCCACATGGGTCGGCTTGCCCAGGGGACCGATCACATCCTGATAGCCGTCGCCTTCCTGAAGGGTCCGGAAGAGTGCCGTACTTTTCCCGACCACCATGTAGATGATGGTAATGGTTCCCTTTTCCGGATCGGTCTCGGCCATGGTCAGTGGGATTCGTTCGCCGTCCTCGGACGCTTTGAGGATGACAAACTGACCCGGCTTTGCCTTGCGGGCAATCAACGGCGCTTCGATTTCGTTCAGGATGACGTTGCCACCGGCCATCTCTTCACGTTTTACGATTGTAAACATATATTCCTCCCAGAGGGTTGTCCCGACCGGTCCCGGAAGCAAAAAAAGCCCTTCCGGAAGGACGGGATTTGAAAGACTGTTGCATCGGACAGGCATCGACATCTCAAATGGTTATATTTTAGCAATTATCATACCAGAAATAAACAGAAAAGATGCCGGTCGG
>JBEPXL010000788.1:0-2088 GCA_041641935.1 Desulfobacteraceae bacterium
TTCCAGATCGATTTTTCCGGCTTCGATCTTGGAAATATCCAGGATATCATTGATAATCGACAGAAGGGAGTCGGCGCTTTTCTGGATGACATTGAGGTAGTTTTCCTGGTCCGGGCCGAGATCGGTATTCATCAGCAGTTCCGCCATGCCGAGGATGCCGCTCATGGGGGTCCGGATTTCATGGCTCATGCTGGCCAGAAATTCGCTCTTGGCCTGGTTGGCCGCTTCCGCCATCTCCTTGGCCTGCTGCAGTTCATCTTCCATCCGCTTCCGGTCGGTAATGTCCCGGCTGACCCCTACCGTTCCCACGATTTCGCCTTCGGTTCCGTAAAAGGGGGTTTTCATGGTATCCAGAAGGACGCGCCGTCCGTCCGGATAGTCCACCCACTCCTCATTGTGGCGGGACTTCCCCGAGGCGAGCATGAGCCGGTCCTGTTCCTGAAAGGAGTCTGCCACCTGTCCGGAAAAGATGTCATGGTCGCTCCTGCCGACAATCTCTTTCCAGGGATGCCCGGCAAACTGGCTGAAGGCGGGATTGCAGCCGATATACTTCCCGTCGAGGTCTTTGTAGAAGATCAGGTCCGGAATGGCGTCGATGAGGGAGTAGAGAAGGCCCCGCTGGTGTTTCAGTTCTTTTTCGAAGGCTTTTCGTTCGCTGATATCGATAAAGGTTCCCGTCACCCGCAGAACCTGTCCGTCGGCATCCCACTCCATGACCTGCCCCCGGGCCAGAATCCACTTCCAGCCGCCGGACCGGGTCCGGACCCGGTACTCCACCTGGTAAATCGGGGTTTCCCAGTCGAAATGGGCCTGAATCCGTTGCCGCACCTCCGGCAGGTCGTCGGGATGAATCAGGGCTTCCCACGCCTGGATGGTCGGCGCGATTTCCTCGGGTGTATAGCCGAGAACACCGGCCCAGTTCGGATTGAGACGCTGCTCGCCGGTCTGTACATTCCGGTCCCACAGGCCGATGTTGGCTCCTTCCAGGGCCATTTCCAGACGCTGGACTTCATCCTGCAGATGATGACGTTCATTCCAGCTGGTGAGGAGGGAATCGATCCAGGTGCGGAACAGGGCTTCATCAAAGGGTTTCCGGGCCACATGGACATTCTCCCGCAGACTGCGGCGGATGGTTTCGGCCCCGTCTCCCCGGGCGGTGTCGGTCAGTACCAGAAGGACACCGGGATCGATGTTCCGGAGCCGTTCGGCGGCCTTGAGGCAGTGGGCACTGTTTCTGGAGGCGTCGAGAATGCACAGCGGTGTCCGCTGCCCCTGCTCATAGGTCTCCCGGAAGGCTTTGAGCAGCACATCCACATCCACAAAGGTCCGGATATCGAAGTTTCCGGTTTCTTCTTCTGTTTCATGCTCTTCAAAAATGATCCAGAAGCGGTCGAGGGACTCGGTGTGGCTGTCTGCAATGAAGATGCGTCTGTTCATACGATGACTTTATGAAAGTGGGTGGATACCTGAGTTTTTGCAGGGGCAGATTCGTCGCCATTTTGGTGCAGGTGATGGCGGATACGGATGATTCTGTGACGTTTTGCCATCTTTTTAGCACTTTGTAAAGGATTTGTATGAAAAGGTTCTGAGGGTGTGATGACAGCCGCAGGAACGGAATCGCCCGGACAGAAAGGGGAGGGCTCTGTCGCCCCGGTGAAATGGTGGAATCGTTTACGGCAGCAGGCGGCGTTTACCGGCTTTGCGGTGCCGGCCTGTCCAGTACTTCCCGGACCCTGGCGGAAAGCGTTTCCGCAGACAGCGGTTTCTGGAGAAAGTCCACCCCTTTTTCCGACATGCCGTGAAACAGGGTGACATCATCATGATAGCCGGACATGTACAGCACTTTCAGGTCCGGATACAGGGCGGCCGCCTGTGTAAAGAGTTCTTTCCCGTTCATCTTCGGCATGACCAGATCCGTCAGCAGCAGATGAACCGGGCTCCCGTATGCTTCCAGTGCCGCCAGGGCGTCCGGCCCGCTTTCAGCGGTCAGAATCCTGTATCCCTGTCTTTTGAGGATTTCCTTTGCCACCAGAAGAACCAGTTCGTCGTCCTCTGCAATCAGAATGGTCTCCGTACCCGTCAGATCGG
>JBEPXL010000789.1:0-2084 GCA_041641935.1 Desulfobacteraceae bacterium
AGACATTTACAGGTTACCGGTCAAGGCACCGTGGAGTATGCTCAGTTGAAACCGTGCCCGGCTTATGGGGCCTGCCATGTTGGCGCGATGATTCGCGAAGATGCTGTTGGGGCCCCCTTTGAGCACGACCAGCGGCTTCATTTCGGCAATCTGCTGAAGGGACCTCACGACTTCATCGTAGACTTCAACGCCGTTGGCGGATTCAATGGTTTCCCGAAAGTCGACGCCCACTCCTTCCATGACGGAGAGGATCATGGCGGCCGCCCCCTGGGAATAGAAAAAGATGTCGTCCACCTGGAAAAAACTGATGTCCTGTTTCAGCAGATTTTCGGTGCAGCTGCCCAGAATCGATTCGTAGGTCAGAAGCAGGGGCACCAGATTGTCCATTCGGGTGTAGAACCGTGCCCTTTTGTTCCGGAGCATATCCCTGTATTTCCGGATATTGTCCAGCCCCTCCTGGTACTTGCTTTCGGGGGCGGGAAACATATAGGTACTCGGGTCGATGGCGAACATGCTCATGGCCTGTTCCAGTTCACGGACATAGGGATCGCTGCTGCCGGTCCGGGAGATCCGTTCGGCCAGCACGATCGAGGTCCGGCGCGTCGCTTCCAGTACGCCGAGCTGATAATTGTTGACGTTGTCGGTGAACTCGATGATGTCGTTGGGTCGCCATCCCCAGAACCGATCCAGTTCGGTTTGAAGCGGCTCGATGGCAGCATCCACAAAGGCGATGCCCCGGGCCTGATTGGCCGGTCGCACCGGCAGCGGTTTGGGCTTGGGTTTGGCCGAAGATTCATCATCTCCCGGAAAGATAGGAGGAGGGGCCGCCGGCACCTGGTTCTGGATGTTCGTTTTTTTCGGGATGGGCTTTTGGGCGGGGTCGATTTTCTTGGTGCCGGAGGACTCGCTCCTGTCAAGCACAACCGGACCGGATTCATTTCCGCCGATTCCGAACAGGGGCAAGGCCACCCAGACCGCTCCGGCCAGTATCAAAACCACTGCGGCGCCTATGGCCAAAATTTTTATGTTGAAACGGCCCTGTTTTTTTTCGCTCATCATCGTCTCCTATTTAGTACGTTGTCGTCGAGAATTTCCAGCCTGGTGAATACCGCCGGAGCGCGGCGTTCACCCGAGGATGCGGCTTATCAGGTATTGTTTTCTCTGGTCCGAGGCATAACCTCCTTAGAAAATACGGGCTTGATCATAAGTTCGGCCAGCTGCCCAGTTCTGTATCTTCCAATGTTGCTGTCACCTCGATCTACAGAAAGATACAGACAGAGGATAGCCGGAAAATGGCGATGTTATGATCAAGCCTGAAAATATAAATGAGAGCCTGTTTTTTGTCAATAATTATCACTGATGCCCGGTTCGGTTTCTGCATAAATTTATTTTAAAAAATTAAACTGGTTAACCGACACTGAGCAGTTGCAGAACCTGAAAAACAATGAATTGACTTTTCCTCCGGCATCGCAGGGTATTTTTGATGAATCACTGGACAGAAAAAAAGCCCCCACACACCTGCATGGAGGCTCTTCTTCCGGAAAAACCGGTGGATCGGCTGCGGGTTATTCGCCGCCCTTGAGGGAATACTTGTCCGCGATCAGGTCATAATAGGCTTTTTCGGAGACGGATCCCCAGACCCCGACCTGCTCCTTGAACTTCTTGAAGGCATCGTGAACCTTGCGGGACATTTCGTCCTTGGCGGCCTCTTCCTCCAGCACCTCGGCGGCCATCACCTTGAGGGCGTCGAGCAGGCTCTCGGGAAACCGGACCAGGTTGACATTGTGCTTCGTGATCAGTTCCTGCAGCGCCGCGCCGTTTCCGGCCTCGAACTCGGAGAGGCTCCAGAGGTTGGTCTCCATGGCCGCCGCATCGATGATCATCTGGAGGTCTTTGGGCAGCCCGTCATAGGCCTTCTTGTTGAAGATCACCTCCAGACAGGTTCCCGGTTCATGCCAGCCCGGATAGTAATAATACTTGGCCGCCTTGTAGAAGCCCATCCGGAGATCGTGCATGGGGCCGACCCATTCCGTGGCGTCGATCACGCCCCGCTCCAGGGAAGTGAAGATGTCACCGCCGGGGAG
>JBEPXL010000790.1:0-2082 GCA_041641935.1 Desulfobacteraceae bacterium
GCTTTACCGTGCGGGAGCAGGCATGGAAAGAGGACAATTACCGTGCGGAAATCAGCCTCATGGAAAAAAACGGCCTGTGGGAACCGGTGGAAGAAAAAACCGCCGATTACATTCAGGAGGAAGGTTCCGTCTGCAGGATCTGCCTCTACCGGATTGCGTCCTGATTCCTGTGAACCCGGAGGGACTTTTGTTCCGGCCGCCTCAAAAGTACATTTCCGTAACGGAACAGAAGATTTCCCCATTTTCTGAAAATATCTTTTCCTTCTGAATCGCAATACAGGTGATTTTTCCGGAAATTTATGATATGGCCTCATCGGCGTTACAGTTTCAACCCGTACAGAACTTGGGCGGATAGCAGACATATGATCCTGACGCACTGACAGGACGGCCAGAGCAGTGGGACAGATCATTGATCTATGCAGGTAGCAGCTCTGAAGGTCAATCCATAAACCCTTACAAGTAAGGAAAGGAGTGTACCATGTCAGCGAAGTTAATTATGGGAACCGAAATCCGGGAACAGATTCTGGAAGAGATCACCAGGGATGTAGCGGAGATCAAAGAGAAGCATGGTGTCGTACCCGGACTTGTGACCATCCTCATCGGCGAAAATCCCGCGTCCATCTCCTACGTCACGCTGAAGATCAAAACGGCACACCGGGTCGGGTTCCACGAAATCCAGGACAACCAGCCGGGCGACATTTCCGAGGCTGATCTTCTGGCCCTGATCGACAAGTACAACAGGGATGACAGCATCAACGGCATCCTGATCCAGCTGCCCCTGCCCAAGCACATCGACGAAAAAAAGGTGCTCAATGCCATCGATCCCGACAAGGATGTGGACGGTTTCCACCCCGTCAACGTCGGACGGCTCATGATCGGCGGCGATGAAGTCAAGTTTCCGCCCTGTACCCCGGCCGGTATCCAGGAAATGATCGTCCGGGCAGGCGTGGAAACCAGCGGCGCGGAAGTCGTGGTGGTCGGCCGCTCCAACATCGTCGGAAAGCCCATCGCCAACATGATGGTCCAGAAAGGGCCGGGCGCCAACTCTACCGTAACCGTCGTTCATACCCGCACCAAGGATCTGGCCGCCCACTGCAAACGGGCCGATATCCTGATCGTCGCCGCCGGTGTACCGGGGCTGGTCAAACCGGAATGGATCAAGCCGGGGGCCTGTGTCATCGACGTGGGCGTCAACCGGGTCGGTGAAAAACCGAGCAAGAAAGACCCCAGCAAGATGGTTGCCGTCCTCCGGGGGGATGTGGATTTCGATGCGGCCAAGGAGATCGCCGGTTACATTACACCCGTTCCAGGCGGCGTCGGTCCCATGACCATTACCATGCTGATGAAAAACACCCTCAAATCCCTCAAGTACAAACTCGGTCTCGCATGATCCGGTTCTGACGGTTCGATTCTGAAGTATAGCGGGAGGGGTAACACCCTCCCGTTGCCTTTTGTATCCGGTTGACAGCCCCGGCTGAATCTGGTAATACTTCACAGTATATCATCATTCGTATTCCCGGCACGGTAAAGCCTGTGTTCCGGGATTTGTTCTTTTCTTCTTGACACTTCAAAGGGCAGAAACAGTATATGGTTTTGTCCTTTTTACAGACATTCCGTCTGAACAGATAACCGAATCAAATATGAGCGGGCATTTATGAGTGAAAAAATCACCTTTTTCGTGCTCAGCACCAGCGGGCGTCCGGTCCGGCAGATTTCTCTTTCCAAACTGTTTCTTTTTTTCTGCTGCCTTCTCGCCGTAGCCGCCTTCGCAGGTGCCGGCCTTGTGCTTACCGATTACTACCAGCTCCGGCAGACCGCTGCAGACCGCCGCGCACTGGAACAGCAGGTGGCCGGACAGCAGGAAGTCGTCCACCTTCAGCGGGAACAGATTCAGGAATTTGCCCGCCTGATCAATACCCTCAAAACCAAACTGATCGCCCTCAACCGGTTTGAAGAACAGATCCGCATTATTGCCAACCTCGATCATCCCGAAGCAAAGGAAGGGCTCTTCGGCATCGGCGGCTCCATTCCCGAAGACCTCGACCCCACCGGCGATCTCCGTGAAAGACATACGGCACTGAT
>JBEPXL010000791.1:0-2078 GCA_041641935.1 Desulfobacteraceae bacterium
TGGTGCCGGCCCTGTATGATCCCACCAACGTGGGGCAGATTACCCTGGCCGACTGGCTCGGCAGCAGGGCGGTTGCGGTCGGTTTGATCGTGATCGGCTTCTGCCTCTGTGTCTGGGGGATCGGAAAGCTGTGGAAAGAATGAGGAGAATGCAGCGACAGATCACTCTGATCATTTTTCTGGTATTGCTTGTTTTTGCTCCGGGCGGATGCACACGGGAGAATTCCTCGCAGCCGGAACAGGAGTCCCCTGATGTGCCGCGCGGTTATGTGCCGACCCTGGAAGTCCGGCAGGCGGGGCATATTCTTCAGTTCGGGCCGTTTGTCGGGTACTATTTTCTTCCGCCGGACCCGGAGGATCTGAGCCGCGTCAAATTTGTCTGCTTCAATGAACGGCAGTTCTACGCTTCGGATGTTCCGGCAAACCTGAAGCTCTTTGAAGGGGAAGCACTGCTCCGGGAACTGGCGGATGCCGGTTTTGATCTTCCGGCAGAAAATCGGATCAATCCGGTTTTTTTCGAGAATGCCCCGGAACCATGGGTGCAGAACCGTCCCGAACCGCAGGAGGAGTTCCTGCACTTTCACTCCTGCTATGATGCCGCCGGTCCGGTGCGGAAAGGGTACTGGCTGCGCCATACGGCGGTACGGGTCTTCACCTATGACATGGGCGGAAAGGTCGGACCGGACAGCCCGCTGTATCATCCGGTGAAACCGGGTCCGGATACGCAGTTCGCCCGGATCATCGAATTCGACCGGGGGCCGGATACTGGACAAAACTGATGGAATGAATTAGCTTGATTATATTAGAGGTTTATTTGTTGAATGTCCAGTTCGATTTACAGTTAACCTGAAGCCAAAGGAGTGGATACGATGGACAAGGAAACACGGGATGCCTGTCAGGGAAAATACGGCGCTGATCTGCATGAATGTCTGGTCAAGCTGGATGAACTGGAAGCGAAGGTGGACCAGGTGGATGAATCCGAGCGCCCGGATTACTATAAAAAGATCGAGGAACTGCGGAAGAAGCGTGAGGAAATCTGGAACAGGTATGAGGCCATGAAAAAGTCGAAAGACGGGGAGTGGGAGTCCCACAAGGGCGGCATTGAAAACTCCCTGCTGACCCTTCAGGATGCGCTGGACAAGTCCTACGCCCGCTGGCATAAATATCCGACTTCGTGATCTTTTTTCTGCCGTCCTGTGCAGTTATTTCAAAAGCTGCGCAAGACGGCTTTTTTTACCCGCCAGGTTTCCGCCGCTGTACCATCATCATCAAGGAAAATTCAAATCTTCACGCTTGTTCCTCAGCGTCTTTCAGCAGCGCCACCAGCCCATCCACTGAGCGGATGATATCCGCCAGAATCTTCCGGTAATTTGTGACCGAAGTGCCGTAGGGATCCCTGATCTCCATGCCGGGATTTTGGTCGTGGAAATCCCCCAACAGACGCAGTTTACTGCTGTCCGGGCGGAACTCCTCTGTAATATAATCGATGTGGTTCCGCCCCATTGTGAGAATCAGATCGGCGGATTCGACCATTCCCTGCTCGATCGGGCAGGACCGGAGGCCGGAAATATCCACACCGATTTCGGCACTCGCCTGCACCGCCGGGTCCATGGGCGGGTGATTTTCCCATCCCGCCGTTCCGGAGGAACTGACGGTGATATGCTGCAGTCCCGCCTCATCCAGCCGTTTTCTCAGAAGACCTTCGACCATCGGACTCCGGCAGATGTTGCCGGTGCAGACGACCATGATACCGTTTACAGGCTCCGGAAGTGATTGCTTTGCCATATGTATGCACCTCTCAGTATTATCGTTTTCCGATGGGGAGAATATAGAGCGGTTCTTCGGACGCTGGTGCGTTGAGAACTTTCCGCACCTCTTCCGGTTTGAACGCGCCAATGGGAACGCCGCCGAGCTTCAGTGCCTCTGCCTGAAGCAGCAGGTTCTGCGCGGCATGGCCGGCTTCCATGTGGGTATACATTTTCCCCCGGTCCCCGTATTTCTGCGTCACCCGGTCGTATACGGCGGTAAACACAATATCCACCGGCGCAGACCGGATCGGACTCTGCCCCAGGGCCGCTC
>JBEPXL010000792.1:0-2076 GCA_041641935.1 Desulfobacteraceae bacterium
CCGTAAAGAGGGGCGGGCTGTGCTGCAGGAAAACTGGGAAACGCAGAAAAGGACCGTCAGAATCCCCGCAACCGGCTTCAGCCGGTTTCAGAAATTCGGCCCGGGATTTCACCCCCGGGCCGGACGGATCGAATACGGTCAGGGCAGCGGCAGATCAAACCCCAGACCGGGTTTGCCGGTGGGAAACAGAACCCCGTCCCGCAGGATCACCGCCCCCTCGGTGGGATCTCCGATCAGGTCCAGATGGCCGTCCAGATCGGCGTAGACCACATTGGGCCGGGCCAGGGCAAAGTGCAGGCCGGCCGCGATGCCCAGGGCCGCCTCGTCCATGCAGCCGACCATCACCTCCAGCCCGGCGGCCCGTGCCACCGCATTGACCTGCATCGCTTCGGCGATGCCGCCCACCTTCATCAGCTTGACATTGACCATGTCCACAATATCCCGCCGGGCCAGACGAAAGGCATCCTTCAGGTTCATCAGGCTTTCATCGGCCATCACCGGCAGCGGCACACCCTTTGTGATCCGCCCCAGCAGGTTCTCCCGTTTCCGCGGGGTCGGCTGCTCGAAGATTTCCAGTTTCACCGGTCGAACCGCTTCCACAAACCGCAGCGCGTCGGATTCGCTGTACCCCTGATTGGCGTCAAACCGGAGTTCCGTCTCCGGTCCCACCGCCTCCCGGACCCGGAGAAGCCGTTCAATGTCCATGTCCACATCCGCGCCCCCCTTGATCTTGAGGGCCTTGAATCCCAGTGCCGTGAACTCACGGGCCTTTTCCACCGTTTCCTCCGCCGGAAGAATGCCGATGGTGATGCTTGTCCGGATGCGGGTCCGGAATCCGCCGAAAATCCGGTACAGCGGCAGACCGGCCTTTTTTCCCAGGATATCGTAGAGGGCCATGTCCACCATCGCCAGGGCCGAAGGGAAGGCCGGGAACTGTTTCCGGAGTGTCTCCATGATCCGGGCGTGACGCAGCGGGTCCGCCCCTCGGAGAACCGGTTCAATCCTGTTCCAGCAGGTATCCAGCACCGCAGCGGGTGTCTCTCCCGTCACTTCAAAGTCCGGGGCCGCCACACCATATCCGATGATCTCTTTGTCCGTCACCAGACGAAGGAAAATGTTGACCGTATGATCAACGGTTTCATAGGCGATGGTGTACGGCTCTTTGAGCCGCATCGTTACCGGCTGTACGTCCACATGGGTGATTTTCATCTGTTTCAGTACCGTCGCTGATAGATTTGGTCCAGGGTCATCCGTTTCAGTTCTTCCACAAAGGCGACCAGGTGGGCAATGGTGATCGCCCAGATCTTTTCTCCCTTCCGGGCGTCGGCGCGGGTCGGATCGCCCATGACACCGGTGTCGGAAATTTTCTCGGTATGGGCGTACCAGGAGACACTCCGCTTCGAGGTAAAATCGAGATAGCGGCTCGAAAAGGCGGGAACCGCCCGCCGGGCCCGCTCCATCCGCACCAGATGGGGCCGGACCGCCAGACTGGTGCTGGTTTCCACCTCTCCGGCGTGGACATCGTTGGGGGTTTCGGTCATGGCGTCAATATCCACATCACTGGTGTCACCGGTGTCCACGCAGACAAAGATACGGGCATCCCGGTTGATCATCTGGGCGGCGTAGTTGAGGGCCGGAATGTTGCCGCCGTGGCCGTTGATGATCAGCAGTTTTCTGAAGCCGTTGCGGGCCGCCCCCATGCCGATGTCGTAGACGATCCGGGACAGGGTATTGTTGCTGATGCTGATGGTTCCCGGAAAATCGTCATGGTGGTAGGAGACACCGTAGGGAATCCCCGGCAGGACCAGCGGCCGGGGCGGACTGCAGGCTTCGGCCACCCGCCGGGCCAGATAGACGGCGTCGAAGGCGTCGGTATCCAGGGGCAGATGGGGACCGTGCTGTTCAATGGCGCCGACCGGCAGCAGGGCAATGTCAATGGTTTTGAACCGCTCGCCCGCGTCGGGCCAGTTCAGTTCTCCCCATAAAAAGGTTTCGCCGTCGCAGGTTCCGTCATCCGGTGCATCACAACTGTTTTCCGCGTCCATTTCAAAGGGGTAGGGGCGGGTCATGGCCGGG
>JBEPXL010000793.1:0-2075 GCA_041641935.1 Desulfobacteraceae bacterium
GACATGTGTCCCCTGAACCGGATCGGCCAGCCCGAAGATATTGCGCCGGTGGTCGCCTTTCTGGCGGGACCGGACGGCGGCTGGGTCAACGGCCAGATTCTCCCGGCCAACGGCGGCATGGCCTGACCGGGATCAGAAATCCGACACCAGAAACCGGACAAAGGCGTCCGGATCGATGGCTCCGAAATAGCCGGAGATGTCCAGCCCCTGAAGCGCAAGGTGGACCTCTTCGGTCCGGTAGCGGACATCGGTGAGGCGGGATTCAATATCGGCAATGTCGCCGTGGCCGAGGAAGTCGCCGAAGATCCGGATCTCCCGGATGACGCCCCGGTCCACATCGATCCGGGCGTCGATCTGACCGATGTCGAACCGGTGAATCCGCTGAATGTTGAACCGGGGGGAGCGGCCGTAGTTCCAGTCCCAGGAGCGGTATTTTTCATCGGCCAGCCGGTGAATCCCTTCCCAGTCGGCCTCCGTCAGCGGATGTTCCGTCACCCCGCCGAAGGGGGCGAAAATGGAGGCCAGCAGCCGGTCCCGGAATGCCGCCATTTCCAGGGGCGTGTCCAGAAACTCCGAAATGTTGGCGACCCGGCTCCGGATCGATTTGAGCCCCTTGGAGGCAATCTTGTCCACCTTCACGTTCAGGGCTTCCACCACATCTTCAAGGCGGCTGTTCAGCAGCAGGGTTCCATGGCTCAGCATGGTCTTGCCCGTGGCGTACTGGGCATTGCCGGAAATCTTCCGCCCGTCCGCCACAATATCGTTCCGTCCCGTCAGTTCCGCAGAAACCCCCATATCGTTGAGGGCCCCGATGACCGGTTCCGTGAATTTCCGGAAGTTGTTGAGGTGATTCCGGTCATACCGGGTCAGAAAGCTGAAGTTGAGGTTACCCGCGTCCTGATACACCGCCCCGCCCCCGGATACCCGCCGGACCACATGGATGCCGTTCTCCCGGACATAGTCGGCATTGATCTCCTCGATGGTGTTCTGGTTCCGGCCGATAATGATGGACGGTTCATTGATGTAGAAGAGCAGATAGGGCTGCGTCATCTCCAGATGGCGGAGGCAGTACTCTTCGAGGGCCAGATTGAGATGGGGATCGGTGATGTCGTTGTTGGACAGAAAGCGCATGGCGACCGGTTACTCCGTTTGATCTGCATGGAGGGGAAAAAAAGCGATACAGGAATGAGAGATCATATTCAAAGTTGCCTCAATGCCTACAGAACACCGGAAATGATAATCAGGATTCCGGCAAAGCATACAAGAACAGCGATATTGAACATGTTCAGGGGAGCGGCTTTTGCCTGTTGCTGCTCTTTCTCCATGGCTTCCCACAGGGAATAGCGCATATGTGGATTCAACTGTTTAAAAAATTTTAGTTCCTGATTAGAAAATTTAGCGGTTCGTTTAAATTTTCTTTTCATAATATCCCCTGAAATGAGATAATTATAGCCAAAACAACAATTTGATTGAATATCAGCACATACATACATATACATAAAGAGTGCGGCCATCGTGTCAGTGACAAAAATCACGCTTTGGCCTTATAACAAATGCCCGGCAAAGTCAAAGTAAATGCTCGGGAACGTTTTATCTTATCGAATCAGCAGAAGACTGGATGCCATATCTGAAGCAGTCGCAGGAACAGGACACAGGTGCAGGCGGACAAATATTCTGTAAGAATATACTATAGGGACATATGGGGCTGTGGTCAATGCCGAAGTCGGAATTGATACGGTCCGGCAGGGAGACAGACAATGATTACCGCAGGTTTGACAGGGGGGATCGCCACCGGAAAATCGACCGTGGCCGGATTTTTCCGGGACGCCGGGGCGGTGCTGATCGACGCCGACAGAATCGCCCGTGAGGTCGTCGGGAAGGCGCTTCCGGCCTGGCGCGGGATCGTGGATCACTTCGGACCGGCGGTACTCCAGCCGGACGGCGAGATTGACCGGGAGAAACTGGGGAATATCATCTTCAACAGCCCCGGTGAAAAGCGCCGCCTGAATGAAATTGTCCATCCCTTTGTCTTTCAGGAAATGAACCGCCGTATCCGCGAACTGGAACAATCCGAT
>JBEPXL010000794.1:0-2065 GCA_041641935.1 Desulfobacteraceae bacterium
CGCCGGTGGTGCGGAAGAAGGTGGAAGGAGATTTCCGGAGCGAACGGGTGATGCGGTTCACTGTGCAGGTTGACCTGGGGTAATACGGATGGGCGCTTCCATTGACCTGAAAACGTTCCGGAAAAGCCTGGTCGGTTACGGGCTGGGCTTTGGGGGTATTCTTCTGTTTCTGGTTCTGTTTGTTTATCCCAACCAGCAGACACTTGATGCATATCAGCAGCAGATCGATAAACTGGCGTATCAGCTGAAGGCCCAGGAGATTCTGTATCCCCTCTATCAGCAGTTGTCGGAAGAGCTGGACCGGTTGCAGGAGATGGGGAGTACACCTCTTCCTCTGTTTACAGAACTGGACTGCCAGACACAGCAGATTTTTTCGGCGATCCAGCAAATCGGTCAGAGCAACGGGTTTTCCGTACTGCGTCTCTATTCCGACGCCGGACAGAATCCGGAAACGGCGGAGGCGATTCATCTGAATATTATCATGACCGGTGAGTATCTGAATTTTCCGGAATTCTACAGCATGTTCATTCAGATCCCATGCATCACGGAGATTGACCGGATCCAGATCGAGGAGAGCGAGGCCTCTGTTAAACGGTTCAGTATCGATTTCCGGATCACCCGGTCCTAACCCCCGCAAGGGAAACAGTCAGTAGTCGGCATGACGAATCGGGAAAAGATTATCGTTGTTTTTGCGGTGCTTGCCGTGTTGTACGGTGGATATGAGGTATTCGGAAGTTTCCGGTCACCGGCAGCGGAAACGGCTGCGCCTGTACCGGATGCAGCGGAAAATTTTGATACCTTTATCAGCGGCATTGTGGCACGGCTGGCAAAGAGCCGTTTCTCACCGGCGGAACAGTATGTCATGGAACAGCCGAAGGGAACCTGGCGGGACCCCTTTCTGACCCGAGCGGATTATCCCGCTGCAGATGAAGAAATTGAATTGAAAAACCTGCCGGTCTATTCCGGCTATCTTGGCATGGGCAGCCGGGCGGTGGCCGTGATTGGCGGTGGTGAGTATGAAGTGGGGGATACGCTGGAAGAGATCGATTATCAGGTTCTTGAAATTACACCGTCTCACGTCGTCATCGGAGGAGCGGAGAAATCCTCCCGGACCATTCCGATCCTGTCGTCGGAGCAGGATTGAACGGAGTTCGATTATCAGCGGATACGGTCGAATCATATGCATGTGCTGGCTCTTGTGTCTTGTTCTGGCGGTTGCAGGGTGTCCCGGAAGACAGCCGGTACAGGAGCCAGTGGAAGATCCGGAATGGAAGGTCCATGTCGGGGAACCGGATGTGCCGGTTCCGCCGCCGGTGGAACCGCAGGCTCCGGTACCTCCGGACGTGCCGGAACGACTGCAGGTAAATCCGCTGCCGGAATTGCTGTCGGATGAGCAGCCCGGTCCCGCGGCTCCTGTCCGGCGTCTGCCGGATGAGCGGATTTACATGGATATGAAAGAGGTGGACCTGACCGTGCTGCTGCGGACCCTGGCCCGGATTGCCGGGCAGAGTATCATGATCAGCGATAATGTGTCCGGGACCGCAACCATCAACATTCAGAACCAGCCCTGGGACAGCGTCTTTCTCAGTCTGCTGAATACCTACGGCCTGAGCTATGAATGGGAAGGGGAGATTATCCGCGTCCTTACCCTGGCGGATATTACCAATGAGCTGCGAAGGCTGGAACTGAAGCAGCAGCGGGAGTCCAAACTGCGGGAGATTGAGGCGGTGGCGCCGCTTGCCCAGGAGGTGATCGATATCGAGTTTGCCAGTGCGGAAAACCTCCGGCTGATCTTCGAGCAGTTACTCGGTCCCGGGGAAGGAGGGCGGCGCAGCACTGTGATGGTCGATCCGCATACCAACGCCCTGGTGGTTCAGGCGTCTGAACCGGAGCTTGAAAAAATCCGGGAACTGGTGGCCATGCTGGACCGGCCGACACCCCAGATCCGGATCGAGGCCCGTATTGTGGAGGCAAACAGCGATACGGCAAAGGAACTCGGTGTGGAGTGGGGGGGGCTGTACAAGGACAGTGAACGGGATTTCTGGATTGCCCCCGGCGTCGATAC
>JBEPXL010000795.1:0-2064 GCA_041641935.1 Desulfobacteraceae bacterium
TATGGTGACGGTCAACTGTCCGACGCTGCCGGAAAATATTCTGGAAAGTGAACTCTTCGGCTACCGCAGGGGGGCTTTCACCAATGCCGCAGCGGACCGGAAAGGGCTGTTCGAGGAGGCAGACGGCAGCACCATTCTGCTGGATGAAATCGGTGATCTCTCAAGGGCGCTCCAGGTGAAACTCCTGCGGGTGCTGCAGGAAAAAGAGATCAAGCCCCTCGGCGACAGCCGGACCCGCAGCGTCGATGTCCGGATCATCGCCTCGACTAACCAGGATCTGCGGAAGAAAATGGAAGAGGGAACCTTCCGGGAGGATCTCTTCTACCGGCTCAATGTGGCGACCCTGCATCTGCCGCCCCTCCGGGAAAGAAAATCGGATATCCCTCTGCTGGCTCATCATTTTCTCCAGAAAGCCGCCCTGGAACTGGAGGTGCCGCCGAAAAAGGTGACCCCGGCGCTGATGGACCGGCTGGTCCGGCGGGCCTGGCCGGGCAATATCCGGGAGCTGGAAAACGCCATCCGCAGCATCACCGCCCTGGTTCCGGCGCCGAAGGTCGGAATCGATGAACTTCCCGACACCCTGGCGGCGGATACCACGCTTCAGAATCCGGCGTCCGCAGGATCGGAAGTGGACATTTCCCGGCCCTATAAAGACCTCAAAGATGAAATCCTGGAGGATTTCACCCGATCGTACATCACCAGATTACTGGAAGAAACCAACGGCAACATCACCCTGGCGGCGGAAGCCAGCGGCATTCAACGGCAGTCTCTCCAAAAGATCATCAAACGGCATGGCATTCAGGCGGAAAATTTTCGAAACTGAAGACCGCCAGCGACCGGTTGCACCGACACCGAACGCGGACGGCGTCATCCACCCTCCGGCACTGCACGCCGGGGGGTATAGATTTTTTCCGCCCGGATGCGCCGCAGATTTTCCGAGCCCTTTTCCATTGCATCGAAAGCCGCCGATGCGTCGGGTGACGATTCGGCCATATGGAGTTTCAATTGGGCGTTGAAATCGCGTTCACAGCGATTGAGCGCATTCAAATCGAAAAGATATTCCGATTTGCTCCGGTAAGCGGATCGAACCAGTTCGGCGTAGGAATCCCCCGAAGATGACAGCAGATCCGTAAAGTGGTCTGTCAATTCCCGCATCCATGTTCGATAAGCAGGCAAAACGGATGCCGGGAGATCGTCGGCCTTTGAAACGATGTTTGAAATATCCGGGCCGTCGCCTTTTTCGAGGGATCGAAAGGCCTCCTCCAGTGCCCGGAATCGCGATATCAGATAATTTTCGACAAATTCCCTGCGACTGTTCATCACCTGTTGGTGCCGGTACATGTGAAAAACGATTATAATCGGAATCAGGATCATCCAGACGCTCATTGCCGGTTTCGGCAGCAACTCTTTTGCAAGATCGTATGCGAAGCGTTCTTCGGCTTCATGGATTATCTCTTTTTTTTCCAACAATCTTCTCATAGCGAAAAGCTCCGATGGACTCGGAGGCGGGCAGCTCCGGCCGGCGGTGATGACAGCCGGCCGGAGCGCCGATTATAAAAACGTGAAGCGTACCTTCTGCCGATCACTGCGGCCCGTCGGGTGGATACTTCATGGTGTTGTCCATGTTGATGTTGGCTTCGGAAAACTGCTCCACCTCCGTGTAAAAGTACATATTCGCATTGATGTCCCGTTCATCGATAAATCGTGCCACGGGGGCCAGCCCCAACGGAGCCTCCAGGGCGGGCGCTATGTATAGTACAAAGACTGCCACCGCAACCATGCACAACACCAGTGCGATGATACCGTTTGTCCGGGGTTTCGGTTCCTGTTCCGTCATTTGGGTTGGTTCCCTTCAATTATATATTGGCCGTAATTTCCGGAAACACCAGATAGAACATAATATAAGCCATCAGCAGTGTGAGAAGCAAGTTGAATGATTGACCGCAGATGTAAAGGATCAGCGGTTTGCCGCCGACGAAATACTCCTTCAGCTCCCGGAAATTGGTGGCCAGCCCGATGCTCACGAAGGCAAGACAGAAAAACCATCCTCTGAAATACTTGGAC
>JBEPXL010000796.1:0-2053 GCA_041641935.1 Desulfobacteraceae bacterium
CGCCGGCGATGCCGTTGGCCCCCTGCCAGATGGACCGGTTGATGCAGAGACCCCCGCCGCAGCCGGTGCCGAGGATGATGCCGAAGACGAGGTTATACTCTCTGGCCGCCCCGTTCAGGCTTTCGGCAAGGACGAAGCAGTTGGCGTCATTTTCCACCTGCACGGAGCGGTTCAGCGCATCTTCGAGGTCTTTCTGGAAATAGTGGCCCGACACATGGGGCAGGTTGGGCATTTTGACCAGCCCCGTTTGCCGGTTCACCGCTCCGGGAATGCCGACCCCGATGGTGCCGCACTCCTGGTCTTCAGGGATTTTCGCGCAGGCGGATTCAATCAGTGAGACAAGTGCCCGGACGACCGCCTCGTAGCCTTTTTCTTCCGGTGGCGTGGCGACACGGTCCCGGTAGACTTCCCTGTCTTCCGGGTCCAGCAGGATCACTTCCGCCTTGCTTCCGCCCAGATCTATGCCGATGTTGTAGGGTTTCATAGGATCACCTTCTCTTTCTGGCGTACTACGCTTTCTTCTCCCGGGTCGGCGGTGCCATGAATTCCGGACCCACGGGATCGGATATTGTCTGCTGCAGGATATTTTCCACGGCTTCTTTGTCGCGGGGTGTCAGGGACCAGCCGGTGACATCCTGCACCGGTTCCATCTGGTCCGGACGCCGCCCGCCCCAGAGCGCGATCTCCACGCCCTGATCCAGAATCCACCGTACAGCAAAGGGGATCAGGTCTTTTCCGTGATTGTCCTGCGCGTACTGTTTCAGCGCTTCGGCCGCAGCGAGATACTGGTCGAACCGTTCTTCCTGGAACTTGGGATCATACTGCCGCAGGTCGTCTCCGGTAAATTCCCGGTCTTTGGACATCTTGCCCGAAAGCATTCCCCGGCAGAGCGCGCCGTAGGTCATCAGGGCGATGTTGTTGTCGTGGCAGTACTCCTTTTCCTTTTCTTCAATCTGCCGCTCGAACAGGTTGTAGGGCGGCTGGCTCAGGTGGATCGGCGCCGCCCTGCGAAAGGATTCCATCTGATCGGGGGAATAGTTGCTGACGCCGATGGCGCGGATTTTTCCCTGATCCATGAGCTGTTTCATGGCCCCGGCGGTTTCTTCAAAGGGAACCAGCGGGTCGGGCCAGTGGACGAAATAGATGTCGATATAGTCGGTCTGGAGACGCCGGAGGGAGTCCTCGATTTCCTGGTTGATCCGTTCCGGTGTGGAATTCCGGAATACCTTGCCGTCCTGCCATTCCAGCGTGGCTTTGGTGGAAATGAAGAGCTGGTCCCGCCTGCCGTATTCCCTGACGGCTTTGCCGACGATCTCTTCGGAACGGCCGAAGCCGTAGACGGGTGCGGTATCGATGACGCTGATGCCTTTGTCCAGAGCCGCGTGAATGGTGCGGATGGACTCCTGTTCATCCGTTCCGCCCCACATCCAGCCGCCGATGGCCCATGTGCCGAGGGCGATGCGGCTCACTTTCATATCCGTTCCCGGAATGGTGGTATACTCCATCTGATCCTCCTTTGAATGGAAATTAATAAAATGTTTTCCGAAAGTTGAATGCTGTCTTGATCATACTGATTCTATGGAGGAAGAGAAGGGGAAGTAAATGGGGTAAAGGTTGTATTTTAATATTGATCTCTGCGGGCTGTCTGTGAAGAGAATCCTTCTATGACAGCTTCATGCTGGTCTGCTGCGTGTTGTGGAGGGGGCGGCTCATGGCTGCTCTCTTCACGATAGCCGCTTTCTATCCAAGCCTTGCAGCCGACGATGCGGTATGCCCAGCGAATGTGGTTACAAATGTCTTCAGACTGGTCATAGATGATAAAATCCTGAAATTGCCTGAATCTACTGCGCTCCGTTCTGCCGCAATGACAGTTGCTGTCGTGTAAAGCTGCTCCTGCATGAGTCGCTGACACAGCAGATCATACCGCTTGAGGTAGGACGCATCCCTGAATTCCGTGAACACCGGAAAGTGTGGTGACGAATTCCTGGCTGGGCTGCGAGATTCTGGTGCATCTTCCACCATCATCAGACAGACTACAAAGGGGCGCGGCTGT
>JBEPXL010000797.1:0-2045 GCA_041641935.1 Desulfobacteraceae bacterium
GGTGTGGAATCCTGCGCCCAGTTCGTTTTCGGCTTCGGGCAGGTCAAAGGGAATCCGTTTGCTCTCGGCCAGGGAACTGATAAAAAAGATGACAAATGAGACCGGCTGCACCAGAATAAACCAGTAATCGGCCTGGGCATTGACGATGTCCACCAGACTGAAGGAACCGGCCAGCATGACAATGGGAATCAGCGACAGGCCAAGGGCCAGTTCATAGCTGATCATCTGGGCCGCGCCCCGGATGCCGCCCAGCAGGGCAAACTTGGAGTTGGAGGCCCAGCCGCCCAGGGCCACGCCGTAGACGCCCAGGGAAGAAAGGGCGAAAATGAAAAGGAGTCCGACGTTGAGATCGGAAATCACCAGCGGAATTTCCCGGCCCCAGAGAACAATCGGCGGCCCGAAGGGAACCACCGCGAACATGAGCAGTGCCGTCGTGGCAACCACGGCAGGGGCCAGCAGAAAGAGTCCCCGGTCGGCCTCGGCGGGAATGATATCTTCCTTGGTGAACATTTTAATGGAATCGGCGATGGGCTGCAGCAGACCGAAGATACCGGCCCGGTTGGGGCCCAGACGGACCTGTAGCCGCGCCAGGAATTTCCGTTCCGCCCATACCAGATAGGCGGCGATGAACAGGACAATCCCCAGTATGATTCCGAGTTTGATAAGCAGAACGACGAAGCCGGCAATCCATGTCATAGTTGGTCTGTCCTCGACTACTGTTTCAGAATTTGATCTTTGCGGAGTACAATGCTGCCCGTCCCCGGAAGTCCTGTTTTGTCCGCATACTGCCAGTGCCGGGGCAGCACCAGAACGCCCCTGGCCATCCGTTCCCGTACACAGACATTGACTGTCGCCTTTCCTTTATCCGTCGCCAGTTCCACGCGGTCCCCGTCGGTCAGGTGCAACCCGTCCGCATCCTCTTTCTGCAGGATCAGGCAGGGCTGCTGTTCCACTTCCCGCAGGGGCGGTGAAAGGGAGGAGAGTTCTTCCGTGCCGAAGGTCCGGTCCACGGTGAGCAATGTCAGATCTCCTCCGGAAGCGGAGGTTGCCGGAGCGCTTTCGGCGACGGCAATGTCTCCGGTAAACCGGATGCGGACGCCTGCTTCCGAAAGAACGGCTGCGGTCGCCACCGGCGCAAAGGCCGGTTCGACTTCCGGAAGCCATTTGATTTCATCGCCGTAGGGCGGCATGGGTTCACCGGCAATCAGGGCCAGGGTCTGGAAGGAGGCGATGTTCCGCGCACCGGGAATGTCCCGCCGGAACTCCCGCGGCGGATGATCCCCGTGTCCGGTCAGGGCAACGGGAATGCCGCCTCTGGCGGCCTGCCGCGCCCGCTGCAGTCGCCCTTCCTGATTGATGAAAAAGCCGCCGGATTCATACATGGTTTCAGACGGGATAAAGACATGGGCGGCCTTTGCGGTGGGCGAGTCGAGATAGTCCTGCACCACCAGCAGATCGAGACGTTTCAGGGCGCCGGCGACTCTTTCCCGGTCCGGCGCGTGCCGGAAGAGATCGTTCTGCACGACCACCAGCGCTTTGACGGAACCGTTTTCGATGGCGTCGAGAACCGCATCGACAGAACCCATCCGGTCGGACAGCATGGCCGCGCCGAAGGCATTGGCCCCGGGCAGCAGGTAAAACAGTCCCGCCTTCGGGTTCAGGGATTCCGCAACGTCCGCCGCCTTGCCGGGAAGATTCGGGGAAACTATATCCGTGCCGCAGACGATCACCGGTCGGCTGCTCTGTTTCAGGGCTTCGGCGAGCGCGGAAACCTGTTCACCATCCAGATCCGGCACATCGGCGGATGGGGCATTGGCGCTCAACTGATCCAGCACGGCGGCGAGCGCGTCGGGATGGACCGGCAGATGGTCGAAATCAAAGGGAAGTTCCACAGGGCGGGGATCGACGACCACCACTCTTGCGCCTTCCCGCCATGCCTGCCGCATGGGCAGAACCAGCATGGGCGCTTCGTTCAGGGGGTCAGCCCCGACCACCAGAATCAGGTCCGCCGATTCCACCTCCCGGAGCGACACCGCCCGTTCCGG
>JBEPXL010000798.1:0-2043 GCA_041641935.1 Desulfobacteraceae bacterium
ACATCGACGGTATGGGAAAGAAAATCCCGCGCTTCGGCTTCCACTTCTCCGCTGAACTGGCCGTTCAGGACAATGGTCCGGTGGCGATGGGCGTCAAAGAAGGGATGGGCGTTCTTGATGCTGACCGGTGACTGAAGCGCCCAGCGGCCCTGCCCCAGCACCGGCTGCAGCAGAAAATCGAGACAGAGCGGGTCGGTCCGGCCCGGACAGAGGGAAATTACCGGCAGCCGATTGTCATCCCCCCAGGCGGGAAACACTTCCTTCTGCTGAAGGTATTCATAGACGGCTGCCGCGGCCCGGCCGTAGACACTGGTTCCTTTTTCGGCCCAGTAGAGCGTCCGCCAGTCGGTATTGGGAATGTGGCGGGCTTCCGGCCAGAGGAATTCCAGCATTTCCTGAATCGCCGCGTGGTGTTCCGACCGGAGGGGAAGCCGGCACATCAGCGCGGCATCGAGAATCCGGAAGACGCCCCGGACGCCGTCCCGGTCGTAGTCATCGGGAACCGGAACCGACACCTCTTTCAGCGCGTGCCAGAGGGCCTGCCATATGCCGGGATTCTGGACGGCGAACTGCTCATCGGCCGGCGGTGCGGAAATGATCTGCTGTTCCATGAAGGCGGTTTCATACATCCGGTCAAATGCGGTGATGATGTCCGGAATCGACAGCCCCGGGCGAAGCAGCCCGGCATAGGTCGCCAGTGTTTTTTCCAGGGCTTTCCGGATCAGCGTCTGGACCACCACCGGCGAAAGGTCATATTCCAGGGCCATTTCCCGGACCGCGTGCCGGAGTTCCGCCACGGACCGTATGGGAAAGACCGGCAGCGGCGCAGCCCGGCCCGGCGTACCCGGCAGAAGAAGCTGGAAATTGTCCGGGTTCCGGGACAGTAGATTGTCAATGACAGGCGGCTGTTTTTCCCCGTCCAGATAGCACCGGTAGAGTTCCGGGGGAAATGCTTCAAATTCCAGTATCCGCTGCTGCCGTTTCAGATCGTCCGCGGGATCACCCGCTGCGGGTTCCCACAGTTCCAGTAACTTCCGGGCCTGGCTGGCATAGGCTGCCGAATCCAGGAGCGTTCCGGAGAGTCCTGCAACGGAGCCGATGGCTTTCCGGGCCCGGATCGGTTCCTGTTCGTCACCGAACAGACCGACGCCGGTGCTGTCCGGCGCGCGGTAAATGATGGCCGACATCCCCGTCAGCAGCCGGGTCAGGCTGTTGCCGGTGCCACCGAAATAAGCGACAATTCCGCACATTTCTTCTTTTCACTCGTACTGATAAGAGGTGATGAACCGGCGCTTCCACCGGCGCCGGCCCATAAAAAAACCCCCTCCGGAAGAGGGGGAGAAATACAGGGCAGGAGGCAACGCCCTCCTGCTGTCTGTCGGAGAACCGGTATCGTCTAGAGCAGTCCGGCGGACTTGAGCCATTCGCGGGCCACATCTTCGACCGGCTTGTGTTCGCCGTCGACCTGATAGTTGAGGGTCGTCATGCTTTCCGTGTCCAGCTTTTCACTGAGCCCCTCAAACACCTTCTCCAGTTCCGGATACTTTTCGGCGGTTTCCTTGTGCACCACCGGTGCGGGATTGTAGACCGGAAAAAACGCCTTGTCATCATTGAGCACCACCAGATTCATGGCCTTGATCCGGCCGTCCGTGGCAAATCCCATCGCCACATCGAGCTGGCCGTTGTCGAGGGCCTTGTAGAGAAGTCCCGGCGTCATTTTCTTGATGTTGCCCCGATCGAACTTGAAATCATACAGTTTCTGCAGCGGACGGTATCCATCGGGCCGCGCATAGAACTCTTCATTGGTGCCGAAGGTGACCTCGTCCGGGTTTTTCTTTACATATTCAGCCAGGTCGGACAGGGTCTGGATGCCGAGTTCATCGGATTTTTCTTTCTTCATCAGAAGACAGTAGGTGTTGTTGAAGGGCATCGGGGGGAGCCAGACCATGTCGTTGCGCTTCAGGTCGAGTTCCTTGATGGTCTGGTAACATTCCTCTGGATCGGTGATCGGGTCTTCCTTGAGCAGGGTCACAAGACCGGTTC
>JBEPXL010000799.1:0-2039 GCA_041641935.1 Desulfobacteraceae bacterium
GCTGCGCCGCCAGCGACTGGCGGCGCTCCTGCTGATGCGCCTTGATCCGATCCGCCAGCGGATGCCCCTCCTTCACCCGGATATGAGTCAGCGCCGCCACAAACACCTGCTTCGTTTCCCCGACACCCGACAGCTTGCACAGGATCACATCCTCCTCCCCGGCATAGACCACCTCCTTCAGCGTCAGCGGCGTACTCGTCTTGATCCGCAGGCCCCGCTCCCGCATGGAAAGGACCAGCGGCTTTGTCGGCGTCACCGGAATCGGCGCCGCCTCGTTGATCGCCTCCACCAGTGCCAGAATCTTCCGGTATTCCTCAATCTCCTCGTACATATGTCCCCCTTCTGCCGTATCTCCGCAGGCAGATCATCCGGACTCCCCTGACAGGACAACAGGATGCGGATGACCGCCGGCGGAACAAAAAAGGCCGCCCCGAAGGACGGCCCTGCAATTGCTGTTCAGTTTTTTCGATCAGGTCGGAAACGTGGCGTCGAACCGCTTCAGGAGCATGGTGGCAATCTCCTCGTGCATGGCGGTGACCATGTCATCCTCCAGCGTTTCCTGATGGGACCGGTAGATGATCCGGAACGAGATACTCTTCTTTCCGGCCGGCATGTTCTTTCCTTCATACACATCGAACAGAAAGACATCCTCCACCAGATCCCGCTCTGCGGCCCGTACCGCCTCGATCAGTTCCGCGGCCTCCACATTCCGGTCCACGATCAGTGAAATGTCCCGGGCCACCGCCGGAAACCGGGGCAGGGGCACGGCCTGCTTCTCGTCGGAGATCATCGGCATGAGCCGGTCCAGGTTCAGTTCGAAGACAAAGGCGGTCTGCTTCAGGTCAAACGCCTTCAGCACCTCGGGATGGACCTCCCCGATCAGCCCCAGTTCGGTGTCGCCGGACAGAATCCGGGCGGTATGGCCGGGCCGGGTGTAGAAACAGTCGTCCCCGCTCATGGCGGTATACTGCACCGCGCCGACGCCGAGCTGTTCCAGAAGCCCTTCAACCACGCCCTTGAGGTCGTAGAAGTCGCACGGGGTCTCTTTCCGGTGCCAGGCCGCCTCGTCCCGCAGGCCGGTCCAGAGGCCGCCGGTCATTTCGATCTCCTCGGGCAGGCTCTCCTGACCGTTGCTGAGAAAGACCTTGCCCACCTCGAAGAGCCGCAGGGTCCGGTTCTGCCAGGCCAGGTTCCGGTTCATGGTCTCCAGCAGACCGGGGATCAGCGAGGTCCGCATGACGCCCTGGTCCTCGGTGATGGGATTCCGGATGCCGAGCATCCGCCGCCGGGGGTCTTTGTCGCCGATCCGGAGCCGGTCGCAGGCGTTCTCGCCGATAAAGCTGTAGGAGATGACCTCGGAAAACCCGAAGGCGGCCATCCGGTCCTTGACCCGGTTCCGGGCCATCATGGTTTCGGTGGGCCGGTTGGCTTCAGCCGGGATCACCGGAAAAGTGACACGAATATTGTTGTAGCCCCGGAGCCGGGCCACTTCTTCCATCAGGTCTTCGGGCCGGGCCACATCCACCCGGAACGAGGGCGGTGTCACGGTGAGCCGGTCTTCGTCGATGGTCTTCACGCCGAATTCGACCGAGCCCAGAATTTCGGCGATTTCATCCCGGCTCAGGGATGTGCCGAGGAGCCGGTTGGTGGCGTCCGCACTCAGTTCCACCGGTTTGTTCTCGATCACGACGGGCCGTTCGTCGATGACGCCGCCGACCAGGGTTCCGCCGCCGACGGCCACCATCAGCTGCGCGGCCCGGTTGAGGGCGGTCAGGGTTCCGTCAGGGTCCACGCCCCGCTCGAACCGGTGGGAGGCATCGGTGCCGAGTCCCAGCCGTTTGGCGGTCCGCCGGACGCTGGTGGGGTCGAAGCAGGCGCTTTCAATCAGTACCCGGCTGGTGGTCTCCTCGATTTCCGAGTTGAGTCCGCCCATGACACCGGCCACGGCCACCGGTTTTTCGCCGTCGCAGATCATGAGCATGTCGCCTTCGAGGGTCCGTTCCTTGCCGTCGAGGGTGGTGAATTTTTCCCCGGTGTTG
>JBEPXL010000800.1:0-2033 GCA_041641935.1 Desulfobacteraceae bacterium
CCCGCATCGCCCGGAAGGCCGATATCTTTATCGCCACCGGCCGGGGAGAAACCACCGTTGTGGACTACCGCCGCCACTTTGCCGAGGCCGGTGTTCCGGTTACCGGATGGATTCTGGAGCATGGCGCCGTGGTGTCGGAACGGCCCGAATGGACCCGGACGGTTCTGACTGGAATCGATTTCGATGCGGTCCGGGACGGCATCGCCGATCTGGCCCGGGAACTGGACCTGCCGGTGGACTGCGACCGTTACCGCCCGGACCGGACTGCCACCATTCTTCTCTCCGGAAAGGGGCGGCTGCTGGGGGAACATCTCATTGGCCGGGCGGCCGGGCTGCTGCAGGGACGGTTCCGCACCCTTGTGGGACGCCGGAAGTTTACCCTGATTCCTTCAAAAGGATGCAAATGCGGGGCATTTGACGCCAACTTCGGCCAGACCCATTTCATCGCCTTTGCCGCCGGGGATCATGCCGATGACCTTCCCCTGCTCCGGAGCGCCGCGGTTCCCCTGGCGACAGGAGATGCCGCCCCGGTGGTCCGGAACTATGTCAACGCCCGTGGCGGCTTTGTTGCGGATCAGAAAGGCCATGCCGGCACCATCGCGGTCCTGGACCGGATTCTGGAACATCTGGAAGCAGGGGATTTTCAGTCCCCCCTTCCTTCCCTGCGTCTGCCGTCCGAAGAGGCCGAATATTTCCGGCCTTCCCGGCGGGCCTATCTGGATCAGCTTTTTCATCACGCCGCTCCGCCGTCTGCGGTTCCCGATCCCGACCGGATGAAGCAATGGGCCGTGCAGCTGGAAGAGGGAGACGGCATGGTCATCGAAGTCCGGATGCGGGACTGGGGGGGCGAACGGAAACCGCTCCGGGCGATGCTGAACGCCATGATTCCACTGCTGCCCCGTGCCCGCTGGCGGCTGGTATTCCGTCCGGAGCGGCTGGGAGTGGAAAACCTGCCCCATTTTGATGCCGTCACCGGGCGTCTGCAGGATGTCCGGAGACTACCGGACGGCGGTTCCCGCTTTTCCGCGCCGGGGGTTCCCGGTTCGCCATCTGATGACCGGGAACCCCCGGATGTCACCATCTGCCTGTATGAACACACCGACGATCTTTCCCCCTGGTATGATCATGCCATTTCCCGGCTCATTACCCGCCATCCCGATCTTCCCCGCGTCTGGTTCGCCAATCCGGTCTACCTCAAGATTGCCGGAGCGGCGCAGATGGGAACGGAGAAAGGAGACGATTCGTTGATCCCGCTCCTCGGGAGCAGAACAATGATGGCCGCCAATGTGGTGGATGAAACGGATATTCGGATCAGCGCAGAGGGATTCCGCCGCCTACGGGAGGCGGACCGGATCGACAGCCTCATCATTGCCCCCCGGGTGGTGACCAATCCGGAGCGGAACCGGAAGATCCGGGATGCGATGGCGGCAGTCGGAGAAATGCCGGTTCCGCTTTCGGAACGCGGGAGCGGGGACCGGTCACGGGTGCTGCTGGTGGATACCTACGGTGATCTCCCGTACCTCTACCGCCAATGCCGGGTCACATACCTGGGCGGCGGGTTTGATCACCGGAAGCGGGGATTTGATCCCGTGGAATCCCTTGTCCACCGGGTTCCGGTCGTCCTGGGGCCGATTTACGACTACAACCGGATTGCGGTGACAGGGCTGGCCGGGACGGGCTGGATAACGGTGCTGGCGGATGAGCGGTCCGCTGAAGAGAAATTTGTGGAAACGGCCCGGCGTCTGCTTTCCTCTGGACCGGACCCGGCAGACCTGGACCGGTTTCTTGCCGAGCGGGAAAGGGATTCCGATCGCGTTGCGGCGGAACTTCTGGCCGATCTGGCAGGGGTGAGCGGGGACGGGTATCTTTTTCCGGAGAACCGGGTATTTGCCGGTGAGCGGATTTCAGTTGCGGATCTGCTGGATTGAGTAATGCCATCGATAGAAAGTATCTGGATCTCCAAGCCCACAAGCAGAACACGTCCCTTGCAGCTGTGAGTAAAATCGCAGCGAAGATTCTGCTTATGACTTTTC
>JBEPXL010000801.1:0-2028 GCA_041641935.1 Desulfobacteraceae bacterium
CGACCCGGCACGAGGGGGCCATGTACGCCCTGATCGGCCTTCCCATCGATACGGTCGAAGAACTGGTGCGGCAGGGGCAGGCCGTGGGAACCGTCGCCGTCGCCAATCACAATGCCGAAAAGCAGATCGTCATCACCGGTTCGCCGGACGCGGTGAAATCGGTGGCGGACATGGCGGCGGGGCAGAAAGCAAAAGCGATTCCCCTCAATGTGAGCGGGGCCTGGCACAGCCCCCTGATCCAGGGCGCCGAGGACGAATTCAAGTCTTTTCTGGATACCGTTGACTTCCAGACGCCGCGGCTGCCGGTGATCCACAACGTGACGGCCGGAACCGAAGATGATCCCGCTGCCGTCCGTTCACTGATGGCACGCCAGCTGTGCAGCCCGGTCCGGTGGTATGACACTGTCCGGAAACTGGTGGACGAGGGAGTGAATGTCTTTGCCGAAATCGGGCCGGGGAAGGTGCTGACCGGTCTGGTCCGGAAGACGCTGCCGAAGGGGTATCCCTGTGACATTTTCAGCGTCGGAGACCGGACCGGTCTGGAAGCGTTTCTGCAGGCAGCGGGAAAATAGCCGGTTCCGCGGGATTACGAGTCGGTGTCGGCATCGTCGGAGGCGGGTTTTGCCGGGAACTTGAAAAACCGGACCCCCTCCTCCTGCAGCATCTTTTCCTCCCTGTCCGTGCTGACCCCCCGGATGCTTCTCGGTTCGGAAGCGCCATAGTGGATCTTCAGCGCCTCTTTTGCAAAGTTGCATCCGACATCTTCAAAATTATGATGGACATAATCCGCAACCTTGCGCCCGATTTCCGCCAGGGCTTCCGGCGAATCCGCCGTTTTTTCCGTCCCCTGGGAGGAAGACCTGATGCCGAAGGTCGTCGGAACCCGGATCACCTCCGTGTCATTGCAGACCGGACAGGTGATCAGCCCGCCGGTGTTCTGCTCTTCATACATCTGACTGTCTTTGAACCATCCCTCAAAACGGTGTCCGTTGACACATTGCAAGTCAAAAACGATCATGGCCGTATCTACTCCATTCCGGATATGGTTTTTTTCCTTTTTTTTATTATCACACCTGTGGATAATATCAAAGTAGTTATTGACAGGACCGGATGATCTGAAGAGAATGCAAAGGATATTACTGATGATGATTTACGGAGATACAGCACTGATGAGAGGATTCAGAATCTTTATTGTTATAGGGGCCCTGCTGGTCCTGACGCTGTCCACGGCTTCGGCCCAGACCATGTATGTCAACGATGTCATCAAGATTACCATGCGGACCGGCCCCGGCATCAACCACAAGGTGATTGCCATGCTCGAATCGGGCCAGCAGGTCGAGGTGATGGAAGCCCGGAGCGACTGGACCCATATCCGGCTTCCCGACGGCAAGGACGGCTGGGCCCTCACCCGCTTTCTCACCACAAAGCTTCCCAACGAGGTCAAGCTCCAGCAGCTGGAAACCTCCAATGAGGAAATGGAAACCCGCCTGGCCGCGCTGAGTGAAGAGAATGAGCAGCTCAGGGCGGAAAATGAAACCCTGCTCCGGGAGACGGCCGAGGCCCGGACGAATATGGCCGAGATGGCGGAATCCTATGAAACCCTCAAAGCGGAATCTTCTGATTTTCTGAAGATCAAGACCGCTTATGAAGAGGCGGCCTCCCAGCTGAGCGAGCAGCGGGAAAAAGCCGAAATTCTGGCAGAGCGTCTTTCCAAGGTGGACTGGAAGGGAAAACTGATGTGGTTTCTGGGCGGTGCGCTGGTGTTTCTGCTCGGTTTTCTGATCGGCGGGTTTCAGGAAAAAGGCAGCCGCCGCCGGTCCCCCTACTTTTAATTCCGCCTTTACATTCCCCGGCGACTTTCCTTCCGAGAAACGGCGGTCCACCCCCTGCGTAAGGGAGGGAACCGCCGTTGACATCTACTGATTTGGCATTATTTTTGTTCCAAATTGAATGCAGGTGAAGACGTGATATTCATCTCAACCTTAAGACTCTAACGGACAGCAGGTACGTAATGACAGCCAAACGGGA
>JBEPXL010000802.1:0-2019 GCA_041641935.1 Desulfobacteraceae bacterium
CAATGATGCAGCGGCGGAGATCACCGGCTACAGCGTCTGGGAAGGGCTCAACCAGCTGATGATCTACGATATCTACCCCGGCAACGGGGCACGCTCCATCATGCAGAAACTGCGGAGCGAAGACCACGGCGGCAGGGGAAAGCTCAAGTCCTATCAGGTTTCCATCCAGAGAAAGGACGGGGAAATCATCCCGATCAGCCTGAATGCCGCCATCGTCTATGAGGGAGATCAGGAAGTGGCGACCATCGGCTTCTTTCACGATCTGCGGGAATCCATCCGGATGAAGGAGAAACTGGAAAAGACCCAGCTCCAGCTGCTCCAGGCGGACAAGATGGCCTCTCTGGGGAAACTCTCGGCCGGTGTCGCCCATCAGCTGAACAACCCCCTGGGCAGCATTACCCTCTTCACCAAACTGGTGCTGGAGGAGTACGATCTGGATGAGGCGATCCGGGAAGACCTGAACCGGATTCTGAAGGATTCCCAGCGATGCCGGGATACGGTAAAGGAGCTTCTGGAATTTGCGCGGCAGACCCGCTACCAGATCAAACCCCATGATCTCAACCTGGCCCTTTCCCGGACCCTTTTTCTCCTGGACAAGCAGACCCTTTTCCAGAACATCACCATTGAAAAATCCTTCACCGATGATCTCCCGCCGGTTCCCTGCGATATTCAGCAGATGAACCACCTTTTCATGAACCTGGTCATCAACGCGGCCCAGGCGATGGGCGGACAGGGATCGCTTGCCATCCGCACCGCCTATCTGCCGGACCGGCACTGTGTCCGGATCGATTTTTCCGACACCGGCCCCGGGATTCCGGAGGATATTCTGCCGCATATTTTCGACCCGTTTTTCACCACCAAGGAAGAAGGGGAAGGAACCGGCCTCGGGCTGAGCCTGGCCTACAGCATCGCCAAAAAACATGGCGGAACGATCGAAGCCAGGAACCTTCCTGAAGGCGGAGCGACTTTCCTGCTGGAACTGCCGGTGAAAGAACCGGACAATGGAGAATCCGATGAAATCTGAAGACAAAGCCGACAAACAGGTCATGCAGATTCTGGTCATTGATGATGAACAGGGCATCCGGGAAGGATGCAAACGGATCCTGACCCGGATGGGATTCAATGTCTTTACTGCCGGCCGGGGGGATGAAGGATTGAAAATACTCGAAAAGGAGATCATCGCCATTGTCCTGCTGGATCTGAAAATGCCGGGAATGGACGGGCTGGAGGTATTGCGCCATATCCGGGAGATGGATGATTCCATCCTGGTGATTATCATCACCGGTTTTGCCACGCTGGAAACGGCGGTGGAGGCGATGAAACAGGGCGCCTATGATTTCATTCCGAAGCCGTTCGAGCCCGATCACCTGCGGATTATCGTGGACCGGGCCCGTGAAAACCTGCTGCTGACGTGGGAGACAGAGGTGCTGGAAGAACAGCGGCGGAAAACCCTGCTGGATCTGGGCACAGAAAAAAGCCGGATCCGGACCATCATCGAAAGCCTGCCCAACGGGCTGGTGGTCACCAATGCAAGGGGGCAGGTGGTGCTGATGAATCCGACCTTTATCCGTCTGTTCGACCTGGATCCCTGCCGGGCCACAGGGGATGCCATTGAAGCCTATGTCAGCGACAGCGGTTTCTGCAGGCATGTCCGGGAGATTTCGGAAGGCAGGTACGCCGAGACGGAAGACCCGCCGGCATACGAACTTGAACTGCCCAACAACATCTATCTGATGGCCCGGGGCCGTCCCATCAAGGGAGAGGAGGGGGAATGTATGGGCGCTGTCTTCACCCTGGTCAACATCACGACCATGAAGGTGCTGGATCAGCTCAAGAACGAGTTTGTCGCCAAGGTTTCCCATGAACTGCGGTCGCCCCTGTCAACGATTCATGAACAGCTGGCCCTGGTGCTGAGCGACATGATGGACCAGTCCTCCGACCGGGAACAGTACATTCTGTCGCGGGCCAAGGAGAAGACCCAGGGGCTGATTTCCCTGATCAGTGATCTGCTGGATCTGT
>JBEPXL010000803.1:0-2019 GCA_041641935.1 Desulfobacteraceae bacterium
ACGTGCTGCTGCTGGATGTGACCCCGCTGTCCCTGGGGATTGAAACCCTGGGCGGTGTCATGACAAAGCTGATCGAGAAGAACACCACCATTCCGACCCGGAAGAGCGAGGTATTCTCCACGGCAGTTGACAACCAGACAGCGGTAACGGTGCGCGTCTTCCAGGGCGAACGGGAAATGGCCGCCGGAAACAAGCTGCTCGGACAGTTTGACCTGACGGACATTCCGCCGGCCCCCCGGGGCATGCCCCAGATCGAGGTGGCCTTTGACATCGACGCCAACGGTATCGTGAATGTGTCGGCCAGAGACAAGGCGACCGGAAAAGAGCAGTCGATCCGGATTACCGCATCCAGCGGCCTGTCCCGGGATGAGATCGACCGGCTGGTGAAAGAGGCCGAGACCCATTCGGAAGAGGACCGGAAGAAGAAGGAACTGGTCGAGGCCCGGAACCAGGCGGATACCCTGGTCTACCAGACGGAAAAGACCCTGAAGGAACATGGCGAGAAGCTCGACAGCGCCGCAAAGGCCGATATTGAAAAGAACATAACCGATCTGAAACAGGCGATGGAAGGCGACGACACCGCCGAAATCAGACGGCTGACCGAAGCACTGACCCGGGCATCCCACAAGCTGGCGGAAGCGATGTACCAGCAGACGGCCGGTGAGGGGCAGGGACATGCCTGTAATCAGGCCGGAGCGCAGCAGCATTATGACCATGCGCAGCCGTCCGGCAATGATGACGACGATGTGATCGATGTGGATTATGAGGAAGTTGCGTAATTTCTGGCGATCCGTCTGATTCAGTCCGTTTCTTCACTTCCTGAACGAGCGGGGCACCTTTTGGGGTGTCCCGCTTTTTTTTGTGCGGGTTACTTTTTTCCGGCAAACTTTTACCCTGTGTCTTCGTCATTTTGATAAAAGGATTTGTGAAGGCAGTTCATGGAATGGTCAGGAGATGATTTTCTACATTTTGTGTAGCATCTTCAACAAACTTTGTAGATTCTTCATGAAGCCATTATTTTCCGACATAAAATATTTAAGTTAAATTAAATATTTAACACATATAACAAAAATTATAAATAGATGGCATACAGTTTGCTTTAAAACTCTCTATACTTTCGTTTGAAAAAGGCTAACCAATCGTAAGATTGGGGCGCAAAGCTACCGATCCAAACTATTTTGCTGGACAGCGGGGTTGCCAAATGATTCCTTTATCTATTCTGTTTTTATCTTCTTCATTATTGATTGCAGTCTCTCTGCATCCACCTTCCGTTTTCTGTACCACTCCAGTGCTTGAAGAATGAGCCATCATTTTAGGGGATGATTGCGCCTGAAATGAATGGCCATTTCTACCTGTACGCCCTTGTGAAATATATTTTCGTTATAAATAACATTTTGAATTTAAATTAAATATAAAACACTGCTTTTCTGAAAGGAAACCTGAGATGAGACCAAAAGGCAGCGCAGGATTTAACTGTTTCAGACTCTTTACTGTTATTCTACTTCTGACTTTTCAACTGGTGCTGTCTGGCTGCGGAAGTGACAGTGATGCCCCTGTTTCAACAGAGGGAACCGCCCTGGAAGGACAGTTCATTGACAGTCCTGTCGAGGGATTGAAATTCCAGACCGCAACTCAGCAGGGAACAACGGACATATCGGGAACCTTTCAGTATATTGAGGGTGAAACGGTTACTTTTTCTGTCGGTGATATTGTACTGGGTGCGG
Source organism: Desulfobacteraceae bacterium (assembly GCA_041641935.1). Lineage (GTDB taxonomy): Bacteria > Desulfobacterota > Desulfobacteria > Desulfobacterales > Desulfococcaceae > JBEPXL01. Next base: position 1,725 of record JBEPXL010000803.1, read on the forward strand.
CAGAAGGCGCTCCTGTTATTACACCGCTGGATTTAATAAAGGATGCCGTAGATGAATCGAATCCGGCCGTAACGAATATCTGCCGTTTTCTGCAGACGCTGGACGATGATGATGATTCTGAAAACGGTATTTTCATCAATGAACGGATTCGGGATGCCGCCTCTGGTCGCTCTTTCAATTTTGATGTGTCTCCGGATGAATTTTCCAGTCATCCGGATGTGGAAAATGGTCTTGCCGCCCTGCTGCCGCTGAGAAGCAGCGGGAGCAGAGATCTGGTTTCTGCGGATGTTGCCCG
>JBEPXL010000804.1:0-2015 GCA_041641935.1 Desulfobacteraceae bacterium
GGATCGCCTCCTGATAGGCATCCACGGTTTTCCGGGCGGCCTGTTCCCAGGTGAAATGCTGCTGTACCCGCCGGTATCCGGCCTCTCCCAGCCGGGCGGCGGCATCGGGATGGTCCAGCAGATCGATAATGGCACGGGCCAGGGCATCGGGGTCGGCCGGTGGAACGAGAACCCCTGCATTTCCGACCACCTCCGGCAGCGCGCCGCCGGTGGTGCTGATCACCGGAACCCCGCAGGCCATGGCTTCGCCGGCCGGCAGGCCGAACCCTTCATAGACCGACGGAATGACCGCCATACCGGCCTTTGCATACTGGCGGACAAATTCCCGGTCACTGATCCGGCCGGTAAAGTGAACGTGATGCCCGATCCCCAGCCGCCGGATCAGCCGGACAACACCGCCGTTGGTCTTCGGTGTGCCGATCACCACCAGTTTCAGGGGGCGGCCCGGAACGATTTTCGCCACAGCCTTGAGCAGGTAGTAGAGCCCCTTGAGGGGCATGTCCGCGCTGTTGGTGACGATAATCCGGTTCTGTTCCCTGGCAACCGCCGGCATCGGATGGAAAAGCTCCGTATTGATGCCGTTGGGAACGACCCGGAACCGCCGGGCCGGAATACCGAATTCCCGGCTGATGTCCTGACGGGTCTGGTCCGATACGGTGATCAGGTGGGAAAACTTCCGGGCGACCCGTTTCTGCATACCGATAAACGAGTACCAGCGGCGGTGTTTCAGTTTCTTCAGGGGATTGCGGACGGACCGGATGGCGATATCCCGGTCCACCGTGATGGGATGGTGTATGGTGGCGATGGCCGGTATGCGGTTCCGGATGGCCCAGACGCCGTAGGAGAGGCTCTGGTTGTCATGGACAATGTCATACCGGTCGAACCGGTTCCGGAGGTACCGGTAGGCCCGCAGGCCGAAGGTGAACGGCTCGGGAAATCCCTGACTGGAAACCCCCATCCATTCCGCAAGATTGACAGGGTCGGTCAGTTCCCGGACCGAGGGTGTCCGGAACAGGGCCTCGGGATTGTAGAGATCCAGCCCCGGCAGATAGGTGAGGCGCGAGCCGTTCTCCAGAAACGGCACGGGCGGGCCGGAGACTACCTCCACCTGATGGCCGAGACGGGAAAGGGCATGGCTCAGGTTTTTGACATACACCCCCTGGCCGCCGCAGTGGGGATTGCTCCGGTAGCTGAGCAGGCAGATCCGGAGCGGTCCTGCTGTTTCCTGTGGCATCAGATCACGCCATCCTTTTCCATGTGGCGGATCGCTTCATCGGAATCCCTCCAGAACCACATCGGCCTTCCGGGCCAGTGCATAAAATATCTCCCGCCCCGACCGGTTTTCAGGTTGAGGGGCATGCGGGTCTTGTTTCTGTTGATAAGATGCAGAAGCGGAATCGCTTCCGCGGCAAACCGCCTGTTTTCGGCCGCGATGACCCGTACACCGTGATCTGCCGGAATCATGGGGCAGTACGGTCCCGGCAGCAGCCGGGAAAGGTCGGGAACCAGGCAGTCGCTGCGTGCGCCGTGGATCATGCCGGTCTCTCCAGAATCATGAAAAATGTTGGGTTCTCAAATTCGAATCAATTACAGGGAGTCGGGGATACCGTCAAGTTCTTTTTCCCCTTGACGTCACAGGGGATGGTTCCTATCCTTTGGGAAAAACAGCAAAATCCTCCGCCCTCTTTTCAGCAGGGGCGGAAAGGGAGGCACTATATGACGCAGAAAATACCGGAAACCGGTTCAGGGAAACCGCTCCCGGACGCCGTAACCCTGATGGAAGTAGGGCCCCGGGACGGGTTTCAGCAGGAACAGAAATTCATTCCGACGGATATGAAGATGGACATTATCCAGCGGCTGGTCGATGCCGGACTGAAACAGATTCAGGTCGTTTCTTTTGTCCATCCGGAGAAAGTACCCCAGATGGCCGATGCCGAGGCGGTGGCGGCCCGCCTGCCCCAAGGGGAGGATGTCATCTTCACCGGCCTGGTCCTCAATACCAGAGGTGTGGAGCG
>JBEPXL010000805.1:0-2014 GCA_041641935.1 Desulfobacteraceae bacterium
CGCGATGGCTGCCTGTGCGGGGTGGTCTTTTGTGACAACTGCGACAAAGGGAATACCGGCCTTTTTCAGGCGGGCCATTGCAGAGAAGGCTTCTTCCTGCCGGTTTCGGCCGGTGGCATGTACAATGACCAGATGTCCGGCCGGGTCATGCCGGAGCGGTCCTGCGCCGTCCTCCAGGACCAGCAGTTCCCGGTAATCCAGCACGCGCCCGATGGCGGTCCAGCTCGTCTCTTCCAGCTTCAGGGTCGCCTCCCGGCATACACCGCCCCCGGCCTGGCAGTCCCCGATGATAAATACCGCATGTGCCTGTGCGCTTTCCCGTGCAATGCGGTCACAGAAGGCTCCCGCTGCACTGTCCGCCAGAAAGCTGTTGAGCAGCGGGGAAAGCTGCCGCAGATAAGCCGAAAATTCCTGTCCCGTGCCTGTGCCGTGACGGCTTTTTCCCGCGGCCAGCCATATCCCGAAGAGATCGAGGCTGAGGAGCATGCAGGGAACGCTCTTGATGGCGGAAATCGTCACCTCCTCACCGCTGTAGACCGGAATGACGCCGCCGCTCCGTGCGGCGATCAGTGCCATGTCGCCGAAGACCTTTTCCGTGATCCCGATCATGAGAACATTCAGTTTCTGCAGTTCCTTGGCAAACTCGACCATGTCCGCCGTGGTGGCGGACCAGCTCAGCAGGATAACCAGATCGTTGTCGGGGATAATACTGGCCGCGACTTCATCGATCTCCACCGGCTGAATCACCCGGATTTCCGTTTCCGGCAGCCGGTCATGAAAAAACGGTTTGGCCATGAGGGCCACATTGCCGGAACTGCCCATACCGGCGAGGATGATCCGCTTGAGGCCGTTGAAGTGCGGCCCGAAGCGCCGCCGCAGAATCCGTTCCCGCACCGGAAGCCGGGGAATGGTTACACCATCGGGCAGATAGGTATGCAGAAGATTTTCAATCCGTTCGGGAATTTCATGGAGATGGGTCTGATAGAAGGTGCTGTAAAGCTGTTTCCGCATCTGCAGCGGGTTCAGAATGGTGGAAAACGCCTCGATTTCGGGGCGCGGGTTTCCTTCAAAATCGGTGATGGCCGGTCGCCGGGTCAGATTGCCATTTTCCAGCGCCGTGGTGACCCGGACAAAGATTTCCTCGCCTTCCAGCGGATAGACCGTCACCCGGAACGGTTCCAGGCGGCTGTTCTGGTCCTGATGATGCCGCTTTTTCGTCGCCTGCACTTCCCGGTCCTGCGCACCTTTCTGCCGCAGGGTATCCATTTCCTGTTCCTGCCGGTGTCTGAGCCGGTTCAGGGCTTCGGTGGTTTCATGGATAAGGGACTGGGGAAAAAGCCCCAGCGCGGCGTTTATGTCCGATACGACCATCAGGTCATCATTGTCCGCCCGCTGTACCAGAAAGGCGGGCCGGTTGTGGCAGGCGATGTAGAGATGCCGGGGAGAGTGCAGGCTCATGCCGGCCACGGCAATCTGGCCGCCCCGTCCGGTCATCCGCCGCACCGCTTCCAGAAAGGCCATTTCATCCACCGCTTCGGTAGGCCGGTTCCGGATCATCTGAAAGATTTTGTAGTCGATGGCCTGGCTCCCCGCAAAATAGGCTTCCAGCCCCGCATCCACCTGGGTTTTCACCGCTTCGTACCGGTTTTTTTCGCTCTCCAGAATATCAAAATAATACCCCCACAGCATGGCAAAATATTCGGAGGAATTCTCACTCCGGAACGGCACATCGACGGTATGGGAAAGAAAATCCCGCGCTTCGGCTTCCACTTCTCCGCTGAACTGACCATTCAGGACAATGGTCCGGTGGCGGCCTGCGTCAAAGAAGGGATGGGCGTTCTTTATGCTGACCGGCGACTGAAGCGCCCAGCGGCCCTGTCCCAGCACCGGCTGCAGCAGAAAATCGAGACAGAGCGGGTCGGTCCGGCCCGGACAGAGGGAAATCACCGGCAGCCGATTGTCATCCCCCCTAGCGGGAAACACTTCCTTCTGCTGAAGGTATTCATAGACGGCT
>JBEPXL010000806.1:0-2013 GCA_041641935.1 Desulfobacteraceae bacterium
TCATCCGGTTGACGAATTCGGGCAGCACAAAGCTGTCCCGCTGTTCATCGTCGGGAACCAGGTCATAGGTATTCTTTGCCACATGGGCGAGGGTATCCAGACCGACCAGGTCCGATGTCTTGAACATGGCGGTTTTGGGCCGTCCCAGGGGCGGGCCGAACAGGGCATCCACCTCGGGGATCGTGAGACCGTCTTCCACCATGACCTGCATTGCCTTGACAATGCCCTGTACACCGATCCGGTTGCCGACGAAGTTGGGCGTATCCTTTGCCCATACAATCCCCTTGCCGAGAATCCGTTCCCCGAAGTCGGCCATGAATTCGAGAATTTCCGGATCTGTTTCCGCGCCGGGGATGATCTCCAGCAGTTTCATGTAACGGACCGGGTTGAAAAAATGGGTTCCCAGAAAATGCTGTTTGAATTCGCTGCTGCGTCCCTCGGACATTTTCTGCAGCGGAATACCGGATGTGTTGGAGGAGACGATGGCGGTCGCCTTCCGGACCCCTTCCACCCGTTTGAACAGTTCCTGCTTGATTTTCAGGTTCTCTACCACGACCTCGACAATCCAGTCGCATTCGGCGAGCTGATCGAAATCATCTTCGGTGTTGCCGATGGAGATGAGGGCCGCATCCTTTTTCTGCATCAGCAGGGGCGGACTGGCCTTGAGTACCCGGTCCAGGCCGCCCTTGACGATCCGGTTCCGGGCCGCCGGGTTATCCTTCTCTTCGGGTTTCAGATCCGGGGGTACGATGTCCAGCAACAGGGTTTTGACGCCGGCGCCGGCCAGGAGCGCGGCAATGCCGCCGCCCATGATACCCGAGCCGATGACTCCCACCTTATTGATCTTTCGAACCATGACTACCTCCTCCGTAGTGATATTAATGGCGAAATGAATGAATATTCATTCATTTAACAGACACATCATCCGGATGTCAAGGAAAACATAAATTTTCGTTCATTTGTCTGAAAATATTTTTATTCCGGAGACCTGCTCTTAGGAAAAAGGGCAAAAGAGCATCCTCCGGACAGAACCAGGGAGAAGGCGGAAAGAAAAGAACAGCACCGGATACAGATGCAGGAATGATCAGCGGAGCAGACGAAGAAACTAGGTATTATAACAATAAAAACAGAAAATTATTCATCAGGAAAATAAGTTGTCCGGTCCGAAAAGCGGAAAGGGAGTTCGGAACAGAAAAATGAATCTTCATTCATATCAAACGGACCATTCTCCGCTACTGCTGAATTCCCAGCGGAGACGCACCCGGATTGACAAAGATGGTATTGTCATCCGTATCATCCTGTGCCATCGCTTCTTCCCGTTCCGCCTCTTCTCTGGCCTGTTCTTCCGCTGCTTCCCGTTCCGCCTCGATCCGCCGGTCCCGCTCGGCACGGGCCGCCTCTTCGGCACGCTGCTCTTCAAGGGCATTCTCAATCCGGCGAAGCTGGTTCTGCCGCCATTCCTGATACTCTTCCATCCGCTGCCGGTCGGCTTCCGGACTGTGAGGTACCTCGGACATGCGCTCCAGAACATTGACATTTTCGGGCGGTGGTTCGTTGGAATAGTGGCGTACGCCGTTTTCATCGACCCAGTAATACAGATTGGCCTCTGCGGCAGCGCCGATCAGGACCAGCGCAGACATCAGGGTCACCATCATCCGGTATTTCATCACGGCTCTCCTTTCGGTTCAACAAGGTATTCTTCAATATGCTCCCGCCGGCGATACTCGTCCAGAGAGGTTTGAATTGTCTCCCGGACGTTTTCCATCAGTCTGTCCATAGTATCATCATTATATTCATCGGTGGCAACCGGCGGATGAAATATCAGAAAGACCTGTCCCGGAAAAACATGCCAGGAATCCGCCGGCATGACATCCCGGGTTCCGACAAGGGCGACCGGCAGAATCGGCAGGTCCAGGTCGACGGCCATTTTAAAGGCGCCTTTTTTGAACCGCATCAGATGGCCGCTCCGGCTGCGGGTCCCTTCGGGAAAAAAGAGGATGGAGGTTCCTGCCG
>JBEPXL010000807.1:0-2011 GCA_041641935.1 Desulfobacteraceae bacterium
CATGGATGCCATCGAGTGCGGCATTGTCAAACTGCCGCGGGTTCCGGTCTCCGACAACATTCCGGGCGGGGAGATGCCCAAGTTCCGGAACCTGTGGGAGCATATCGGCGGAAAAATGCCGAGGAAAGGCCGGGGCAAGGCCAAAACTCTCGATCCCCTGAGCCTGCCCACGGAACTGCAGACCGCCCTGGACGCCCTCTACGGCCATTATGCCCAGACCTTTGCGGCGTGGGAGCAGGAGGGGATCGACGTGCCGCCGGTTTTCATCGTGGTCTGCAGCAATACCTCCATTTCCAAACTGGTGCATGACCTCATTGCCGGTTTCTACCGGCCGGGACCGGATGGCAAAACCGACATCTTCTACAACGGACGTCTGCCACTGTTCCGCAATTATGACGAGTCCGGCAACCGGCTGGCCCGGCCCCGGACCCTGCTGATCGACAGTGAGCAACTGGAATCGGGCGAGGCCCTGGACAAAAATTTCCGGGAGATGGCCTCCGATGAAATCGAGCGGTACCGGCGGGAGATCGTTCAGCGTACCGGCGATTTGACGGCGGGACAGAACCTGACCGATGCGGATCTGCTTCGGGAGGTGATGAACACGGTCGGAAAGAAGGACCGCCTGGGCGAATCGGTCCGGTGCGTGGTGTCGGTTTCCATGCTCACCGAAGGGTGGGACGCCAACACCGTCACCCATGTGCTGGGGGTGCGGGCCTTCGGCACACAGCTTCTCTGCGAACAGGTGGTGGGCCGGGCGCTGCGCCGGCAGTCCTATGACCTGAACGAGGAAAACCTGTTCGATGCGGAATATGCCGATGTGCTGGGGATTCCCTTTGATTTCACCGCCAGGCCAGTCATCGTCAGGCCCCAGCCGCCCCGGCCCACGGTGCGGGTTCATGCGGTGCGGCCCGAACGGGATGCACTGGAAATCCGTTTTCCACGGGTGGACGGCTACCGGGTGGACCTGCCCGGAGACCGGCTGACTGCAATATTTTCGGATGATTCCGTCCTGGAACTCAACCCCGATCTGGTGGGACCGTCAAAGACCCGAAACCAGGGCATTCTGGGGGAAGGGGTGGAACTGAATGTAACCCACCTGGAGGGGATGCGCCAGTCCACGATCCTGTTTCATCTGGCCAAACACCTGCTCTTTACAAAATTCCGTGATCCGGGCAAGGAACCCAAACTCCATCTTTTCGGACAGCTCAAGCGGATCTGCCGCCAGTGGCTGGAGGGTGGCTATCTCCACTGCACCGGCGGAACCCACCCGGCACAGCTTCTCTATCAGGAGATTGCGGAGATGGCCTGCGAGCGGATCAAGGCCGCCATCACCGAATCCATGGCCGGGGAACGGCCCGTCAAGGCGATTCTCGATCCGTATAATCCGGTTGGATCAACTTCTTACGTCAACTTCACCACCTCCAGAAAGACCCGGTGGCAGACCGCACCGGATCGCTGCCACATCAACTGGGTGGTCTGCGACAGCGACTGGGAGGCTGAGTTCTGCCGTGTGGCGGAGGCTCACCCGCGGGTGCGGGCGTATGTGAAGAACCAGAATCTGGGGCTGGAGGTTCCCTACCGGATGGGAGCGACGAACCGGCGTTATCTGCCGGACTTCATCGTTCTGGTGGATGACGGGCGGGAATCGTCCCTTCATCTGATTGTGGAGATCAAGGGGTATCGCGGTGAAGATGCAAAGATCAAGGCCGGGACCATGCGGACTTACTGGGTTCCGGGAGTGAACAACCTGGGCGGTTTCGGCCGGTGGGCCTTTGCCGAGTTTACGAAGGTGTTTGATATTGAATCGGATTTCCACAGGCTGATTGAATCGTTTGTGGTTGAACCTGCGGCATAGAGGAATGTTGAATGGCACGCAAAGCAAAATCGAAGAAGCGCATTGAATCTCTCCAGCATACCGAAGCCCATCGTACCAATATCCCTACCGCCGAGTTTCATTCGGTGATGGCGGATGATGAAAAGCATCCGATTCAGGTGGCCTTCGAGCGCCGGG
>JBEPXL010000808.1:0-2010 GCA_041641935.1 Desulfobacteraceae bacterium
GGATTGCCGGGGCTGCCTCCCGCAGCGCAAGGGAAAGCGGAGAAGCCGTCAATGAAACGGTTACGGCCATGCGGGAGATCGCTGAAAAGATTACCATCATTGAAGAGATTGCGCGGCAGACGGACCTGCTGGCCCTGAATGCCGCCATCGAGGCGGCCCGCGCCGGAGAACAGGGCAGAGGATTCGCTGTGGTGGCTTCCGAAGTCCGGCGCCTGGCCGAACGGAGCCGGAAGGCCGCCGCACAGATCGGGCGGTTGTCGGGAGACAGTGTCGCCGTGGCGGAAAAGGCAGGAAATATGCTTTCGGGTCTGGTTCCCGAGATTGAGAAAACCGCCGAACTGGTGCAGGACATCAGCGCCGCCTGCAGGGAACAGAACGATGGGGCCGAGCAGATCAACAGTGCCATTCAGCAGCTCGATCAGGTGATTCAGCAGAATGCTTCCTCTTCCGAAGAGATGGCCTCCACAGCCGAAGAACTGGCAGGGCAGGCCGAACAGCTGCGGGATACCATTTCTTATTTCAGGATCAATGAAGCTGGCGGCAATCATGGTCTCTCCCTTGCTGAAAAGAACAGGAAAGGTGACGGAAGAAAAGAACAGCCTGATTCAGGGAAGGGGGGCAGGAAGAAGGACAGGCAACCCCGGGTACAGGGTGACAATTCCAGCGATGAAGAACCGATCGACACCAAGAATGAGAAGACGGATCGTCATTTTGAACGGTACTGAGCAGCCGGTTTCCTCCCCGCATCCTTGTATCCGCGGAAGCGGGGAGGGAAGACCGGTTTTGACTGGCTATTTCCGGCAGAGATAATGCAGATTGAACGGGTCCTGGGGGATTTCCGAAACCTCTATCTGTGAAAATCCCGCCTGTTTCAGCATGGCAACCGCTTTTTCGCGTCCCCACATCATTCCCAGCCCGGGGCCGCCGTCCACCAGCCCCACCGGCATACAGTGCATCAGGCTCACGGTGTACAGAAAAGGGCCCATGGGATGCGCAAGATTGTCCCCGATCCGGGAACCGGCCGCGATGTCGATCATGGAAAAAAGACCCTCGGACCGGAGTATATGCCACACGCTTTGGAGGGCGTCCAGAGGCCGGGTCTGGTCATGGATCGCATCGAAGGCCGTGACATAGTCAAAGGTCGCCCCCCATGACTTGTCCTCATGTAAAGACGCGCCGTCCAGCAGAAGGAATTCCGCATTGCTGATCTTCCGCCGTTCCGCCGTCTTCCGGGCCACCGCCAGCGCCGGTTCTGAAATGTCAATTCCTGTAAACCGGCTCCGGGGAAACGCCTCGGCCATCAGAAGGACCGCCACGCCCTCGGCGCAGCCCAGATCACAGACCCGGATGCCTTCGTTCAGCCGCTGGACGATCCGGCCATCCTCCACAGACGGTAAAAATATATCCACCAGTACCTGACGATGCTTGGCGTTGGCCAGTTCCGTCATGAAGTTCTGAAACGCCGGGTAATGATCCCAGGAGACGCCCTCACCGGTGGAGAAGCCGCGAATCACCGGTTCCAGGGCGCTGGTGGTCAGCAGGGGGACTTCCTGGGTATAGACCCCAAGGTTGGCATTACCGGCCCGTCGGGTGATCAGATCGGCATGTTCCTCCGGCAGGAAGAAAAGTTCCTCTCCCGCATCGTCTCCGGAGAGTTCCACAACACCACCCGCAGCCATAATGCCGAGCCACTCCCGGATGTACCGGCTGCTCAGACCGGCTTTTTCAGCGATCGCCGACACCGGCACGGGGGAATCAAAGGTGTCCAGTACATCGAAGATACCGGTGCGGTATCCGATGCCCAGGGCCAGATTCAAGGCGCCGTAGTTGAGAATATCCGTCATTTTTGCAGAAAATGCTTCTCTTCTGGCGTCAGATGACAAGGTTTCCATTGTGATCCTGTCTCCTCATCGGTTGATTGGTTTCCGGATTATCCGTCCGCTGAACTGCTGCGGCGTCTGTCAGCGATGCGCCGGTATGCTGTCACCACATCTGCGGGATCATATCCCA
>JBEPXL010000809.1:0-2007 GCA_041641935.1 Desulfobacteraceae bacterium
AACCTGCTGCTGGGGATCGGCAAGGATGCGGTTCCCGATGCGTCATCGAATGATTTCGGCGGGCGGGGTGCATGGTATCAGGGGCTGAAACTGTCGCTGTTCGATGTCTCCGTGCCTTCAGCCCCCACGGAAGTGGACAGCATCATCATCGGCAAACGGGGAACCCAGTCCGAGGCACTGTACGACCACCACGCCCTGGCCTGGCTTCCGGCAACGGATCAGTCACCCGCACGGCTGGCCCTGCCGGTCCGGCTCCATGACCGGCCCGGTGACAATGACTGGTTCGACCCGGCAAGACCGAACAGCTACTACGACTGGACCCATACCGGGCTGTATCTGTTTGAGATTGACAATTCAGGCGTTACTCCTGCCGGCAGAATGGTGGTGGAAGAATGGTCGGCGGAGACGGAGTATCCATACTGGTGGTCTGACGGCGGGAACGGGGACCGGGCCGTGCTGCTGGACGGCAGTGTTCATTACGTCCACGGCGCAAAGGTCTGGTCCGCGGCCTGGGAAACGCCGGAGGAATTTTCAGGACCAGAATGATTGCGGTAAAACGCGGCGGCAGAGACGGTTAAAGCCCAGGGCCGACTCACCGCTGGTTATTGGCCGGGGGAATTTTCCCCCGGCTAGAACTTCTGCTGCAACCGCTGTATGAAGGACATTTTGAATCTTCTTGGATCTGTCAACAACACCTGTGAAAGCAAAGCGGTTGATTAGTAAATAAGGCAAAATAGGTTATGCCCGGTACGCCTCCCCCGGCACATCCCCCACCGTCCGCACAATCACACGAACCGCCGCCATTATCTTCTCCATATCCATTCCAGCAAACAGTTCACTCTCCGCAATCTGCGGCACATGGATAAACCCTGCCGGTACGGGTCGGGCCGCCGTACTGAACCGGTGGCAGATATGATAAAAGATGTGGTTGCAGACATACGCACCGGCATGGTTGGAAAACCGGACGGGAAAACCGGCTTTCTTCAGATTCCGGTATATCCGGTCCAGCGGAAGGGTGGAGAGATACGCTGCCGGTCCATCCGGATGGATGACCATTCCCAGACGGATTTCATCCGCATTGTCCGGCACTTCGGCGTCATCGATATTGAGGGCGAACCGCTCCAGTTGAATCGCCTTTGCCCGTGTATGGACGCCGAAGGTGATCACCGCATCGGGCCGGAACGCATCCACCGCGGCGTCCATCTGCTGCACACACCGGTCGTAGGCCGTCTCCAGAACCGCCGTCCGGATGGAAAGGCCGGAAAATTCCCTGCTGCCGTCCCCGATCCGGCGCATCAGCCGTTCCGTCGGATTGACGGCGATAGAAGAGAAGGCCGTAAAACCGGTGAGAAGTATCCGCGGGGTGCGTGTCATCTACTTTACCAGCTTTGCCGCTGCTTCGAATCTGGCATTGAGCGCCAGGGTTTTGTCGGCAATCTCGTCGAGCAGATCGCCGATTTCGGTCATGCCGTTTTGCCGGGCTTTTCCGGCCCACTCCCGGTAGGTGTCCGCGTGATCCGTGTTGTGTTTCAGCCAGTGTTCGATCCGCTTCGCCATCTTCTCTTCAAAAGAGAGTTCGCCGGTTGGGGGGTGGTGTTCATGGTCATGATGCGTCATCTCGGGTTTTCTCCTTGGCATGTGGCATTCGTTTCACGCCGGGATGCGGGCCAGATACTTCCGGGCAAGCCCTGCGGCCCGGCTTTCCGGATAAAGCTGACGTAACCGGTTCCAGTGTTCTGCGGCCTTTTCCATCTGATCCTGCCGGAAGTAGCAGAGTCCCAGCTTGAAAAAAGCGTCGGGATGTTTGTTGCTCTTCTGAAACACGACCAGAACCCGTCGGAAGGCGATGGCCGCTTCACGATACAGTTCCTCTGCGTAATAGCATTCCCCGATCCAGTACTGGGCATTGTCGCTCAGGCTGTGGTCCGGATAGATCACCAGGAAACGCCGGAACGCTTCCCGGCTCTGGTCCAGTATTCGGGCGCGCTACAGGGCGAGCGCCCGGTC
>JBEPXL010000810.1:0-2004 GCA_041641935.1 Desulfobacteraceae bacterium
TCAGCAGTTTATCACATCCTTTTCACCTGATTTGCCAGCATCTTACGTAGATTCTGTTGTTTTTCTGCACCGGCTTTCCGCCACGGCGGCAACTGAACTCATTTCAGGTCTCTCCTGACGTTCAGGCATGGGGCTGCATGCAGAAGAATACCTTTGTCAGTAAATACCTTTCATTTTGTGAACCTCTGTTTCTGAAAGGCGTAGCAGATGATGCACTCGGTTTAGTGGATAATTAGGTAATGGATACAGGGAGATAGATAATGAGTGAAGTCAGTTTTTTTATCGGCATTCTGGGAATAGGAGTCGGTTTTGCGATTGCCTACTGGTCGAAGGGAAAAATTGTAACCCAGCGGCTTGAGGCAGCGGAAGAAGAAGTGATCCGGATCATCGAAGATGCCAAAAGACGTTCGGAAACACTGCTGAAGGAAGCGAAACTGGAAGCCAAGGACAAACTCTTCAAAATGAAGAGCGACTTCGACGCCGAAACCAGTGAAACCCGCGCCGAACTGAAAAAAATGGAACGGCGGCTTCTCCAGAAAGAGGAGAACCTGGACCGCAAGCATGAGCAGAGTGAACAGAGAGACCAGGAACTGTCCCGCAGAGAGAAGAAACTATCCATCAAAGAGGAGGAAATCCGGCATAATGAAGAGAAGTATGCCGCCCTGGTCGATGAACAGAAACTGCAGCTTGAAAAGATTTCCGGCCTGACATCGGAGCAGGCCAAAGACCTTCTCATCCGTGCCATGGAAAACGAAGCCCGGTATGAAGGGGCAAAGCTGATCAAGAAAATCGAAAATGAAGCCAGAGAAGAAGCGTCCAAAAAAGCCAAGGAGATCATTGCAACCGCGATTCAGCGGTATGCGGGTGATTTCGTCGCCGAGCGGACCGTTTCTGTGGTGCAGCTTCCCAGTGATGAAATGAAGGGACGGATTATCGGCCGGGAGGGCCGTAACATCCGGGCGCTGGAAGCCGCTACCGGAATTGATCTCATTATAGACGATACCCCGGAGGCGGTGATCCTGTCGGGATTCAATCCGGTCCGGCGGGAAGTCGCACGGATTGCCCTTACACGGCTGATTTCAGACGGCCGGATTCATCCGGCCCGTATCGAGGACGTTGTCAAGAAGGTGGGGCGTGAAGTGGATCTGGCGATCAAGGAGGCCGGGGAGCAGGCGGCCTTTGATCTGGGGGTTCACGGCATTCATGCGGAACTGATCAAATATATCGGTCAGCTGAAATTCCGGACCAGCTATGCCCAGAATGTACTCCAGCACGCGATTGAGGTCGGGTTTTTGTGTGGTATTATGGCAGCGGAACTGGGGCTGAACCAGAAACTGGCAAAGCGGATCGGGCTGCTTCATGATATCGGGAAAGCCATCGACCACGAAGTGGAAGGCCCTCATGCCCTGATCGGCTCCAATCTGGCCAAGAAATTCGGAGAATCTCCCAAAGTCGTTCATGCCCTTGCCTCCCACCATGAAGATATTCAGCCATCCTCTGTATATGCACTGCTGGTTCAGGCGGCAGACAGCCTTTCCGGTGCAAGACCCGGTGCACGGAAGGAACTTCTTGAAAATTATGTGAAACGCCTTGAGGAACTGGAAAATATTGCCAACTCTTTCAAGGGCGTTGTCAATTCCTATGCTATCCAGGCAGGCCGGGAAATCCGGGTGATGGTCGAAAGCGGTATGGTTTCAGATGAGGACTCCATCTTGATGAGCAAGGATATTGTCAAGAAGATCGAGGAATCGCTGACCTTTCCGGGGCAGATCAAGGTGATGGTAATTCGGGAAACACGAGCAGTAGAATACGCGAACAAGTGAGGTCGGGTAACATGACGAATGTGTTGGATGTACTGCAGGAGCGGGGGTTTATCGAACAGACAACCCATGATGAGGCATTGCGGGACTACCTCGGCGAGCCCGGAAAGACCTGCTATATCGGATTTGATCCGACAGCATCGAGCCTCCATGTCGGAAGCCTTGTTCCCATCATGTCGCTTGC
>JBEPXL010000811.1:0-2000 GCA_041641935.1 Desulfobacteraceae bacterium
GGATCACTGATTACAGCGGAATGTTGCCATGCTTCTTGGGCGGCCGGACTTCCCGCTTGGTGCACAGCACATCCAGGGCCTCGATGAGCCGGGGGCGGGTTTCGCTGGGGACGATGACCGCGTCGATGTAGCCCCGGTTGGCCGCCCGGTACGGATTGGAAAAGAGATCTTCGTATTCCTCGATCTTTTCCTTGCGCTTGGCCGCCTTGTCTTCGGCACCCTCGATCTCTTTCCGGTGAATGATGTTGGCCGCTCCGCCCGCGCCCATGACCGCGATCTCGGCGGTGGGCCAGGCAATGGCCATATCGGCCCCCAGATCCCGGGAACACATGGCGAGATAGGAACCGCCGTAGTCCTTCCGGGTGACGAGCAGGAGCTTGGGAACCGTCGCCTCGGAGTAGACCCAGAGGAGTTTTGCGCCGTGGCGGATGATGCCGCCCCATTCCTGGTCACTGCCGGGCAGGTAGCCGGGTACGTCGGCGATGGTCAGCAGGGGAATGTTGAAGGCGTCACAGAACCGGATAAACCGGGAGGCCTTGTCCGACGCATTGATGTCCAGCGCACCGCCCATGTAGGCGGGCTGGTTGGCGATGATGCCCACGGAACGCCCTCCCAGCCGGGCCAGCCCCACAAGAATGTTGGGGGCGAACAGTTCATGGGGTTCATAGAAATCACCGTTGTCCACGATGGAGCGGATCACATCCCGCATTTCATAGGACTGGTTGGGGTTGTCCGGGATAATGGAATCGAGCCCCGGATCGGTCCGCCCAGGATCATCCCCGGTATCGACAATGGGCGGATCTTCCATGTTGTTGGAGGGCAGAAAGGAGAGCAGGGTCTTGATGCCATTGATGGCCTCTTCCTCGGAGTCGCAGGCAAAGTGGGACACACCGCTCTTTTCACTGTGGGCAACCGCGCCGCCGAGATCTTCAAAACTGATCTCCTCGCCGGTGACGGCCTTGATCACCTGGGGACCGGTGATGAACATGTAGCTGGTGTTCTTGACCATGTAGATGAAGTCGGTCATGGCCGGAGAGTAGACCGCACCGCCGGCGGTCGTACCGAGGATCGCCGAAATCTGGGGAATGACGCCGGAAGCGATGGAATTCCGGTAGAAGATCTGTCCGTAGCCGGAGAGGGCATCCACCCCTTCCTGAATCCGTGCGCCGCCGGAATCGTTGAACCCGACAAAAGGCGCACCGGCCTTGAGTGCCATGTCCATGATCTTGCAGATCTTTTTGGCGTGCATTTCACCGAGGCTGCCGGCCCGGGCGGTAAAGTCCTGGGAAAAGGCGAACACCGGTCTGCCGTTGACCTTGCCGTAGCCGGTGACGACGCCGTCGGCCGGAATCTCGACCTTTTCCATGCCGAAGTTGGTACTCCGGTGACGGACGAACATGTCGATTTCCCGGAATGTACCGGGATCAAAGAGAAGATCCAGCCGCTCCCGGGCGGTCAGCTTGCCTTTTTCCTTGTGCTTGGCAATCGCTTTCTCGCCGCCCATTTGCAGAATCTTCGCTTCCCGATCTTTCAGATCCTTAATCTTGTCTGCAGTGTTACCCATTATGCCTTCCTTTCATTTATCTCCAGTTGAACAATTACGATTCAGAAAAGTGATCAGCTCGCCTGCAGCGACGGTCGGCGCGGTCGTTCCCTCTGCCACGGCCTGCTTCAGCTTCGGCATCCGCTCTTTGACATACGGCGTCTGATAGAACCAGTCCTCCAGCCCCTCCTTGACCAGAAAGGCCATCCAGTCCAGGGACTGCTGTTTGCGTATGGCCACCATTTCCCCGCTCTCGATCATCCGTTTCCGGTGCGTCAGCACCGTCTCCCAGATGTCCCCGATACCGGTCATCTCCAGGGCACTGCACGTGAGTACCGGCGGACTCCAGTGGGCAGAGGCCGGGGCCAGAAGGTGGAGTGCGGCTTCGTACTCCTGGCGGGCCATTTCCGCCCGTTTGACATTGTCGCCATCGGCCTTGTTGATGGCGATGGCATCG
>JBEPXL010000812.1:0-1998 GCA_041641935.1 Desulfobacteraceae bacterium
TTTTACCTTTGTCAACGGCATCAAGTTCGAGTCCCCCGGCAACCTGACCTATCTGCTTCCCCTGATTTTCCTGTGCGCCGTGGTCGCGGTATGGCGGTACCGGCCCATCACCGCCGTCACCATCGTACTGGCCTACGCCATCCAGCGCCCTCTCATCTGGTTCGGCTGGTGGCTCTGGGACCGTCCCCGCCCGGATTTCATCGCACAAGGCATCGCCTCCCCCGATTTCAATGCCTTCCCCTCCGGCCACGCGGGACTCTCCGCCCTGGTCTACGGCTTTATCGCCTGGTTCTGGATACGCGCCTCCCACAGCTGGCTGGAGCGTGCTTTGATCCTGGTGCTGTACCTCACCTGGGTCGGCGTCATCGGCCTGGCCCGTCTGGCCCTGGGCAGCCACTGGCCCAGTGATGTCATCGCCGGATACGTGCAGGGGATGGCGTGGCTGGGGGCCTCGCTGGCGGCGATTTACTGGAGTGAGCGGCGGTAACGGAACTCATAGCCGGTACAGCATTTCCTTGAACTTGTATTTCCGGGTGTGCTTCTTTATGAGTTCTCTTCGATACGCGGTCCATTCATAATCCCTGCCGGACGTCTCGTAAGCGTCTCTTACCTTTTCAAGCCACTGGATCGCCTGGTCATAATTCTTCGCGTCTCCCGCATCCACAATCCGCTCGGCCCACTTTTTACAGGTCCGGATCACCCAGTCCGGCTTTACTTTGACGGCGGCATCGATCACGCGCAGATGGTCGCCGGATGAAAATAATTCTCCCTTTTCCACAACGGGGATGGCATCATCCATGAGTCCTTCATGAAGAAAAATATCGAGCCGCTCCTCCTCACCGCCATGTCCTTTGCGGAGATAATCGAGCAGTTTTTTCCGCAGACCGGGCCATTGTTCTTCCCCGGCCAGTTCCTGCACTTTCTGAAATTCCTCCAGTCCCGGTGTATCCCGGAAAGCGATGATCGCCGCTTCCAGTGCCGCCTCTGTCTCCCCCAGTCCTTCGGCCAGTTCGGATACCCAGGCGGCCAGCCGGTGACGGGACAGGCCCTTCCGGAGGTTCAGGCTCCGCCGGCCGACTTCCAGGGCTTCCTGCAGATGCCCGTGTTCCCGCAGGGTCTGTGCCAGCTGAAACGCCTGTTCGATGTTCTCCAGCATATCCCTGTACTCTTTCATCGCCTGTTCCACCTGGCCGCACCGGACCAGCATCGGAAGATACGCCTCCGGAAACCATGCCGCCCGGGCCAGATTGAGGTATTCCGCAAACTGTTCCCGGCGTTCCAGAATCGTAAGGCGGATGTCGATCAGATCATCCAGGACATCTGACGGCTCTTCCCGGTAATCCGGATTCCCCTCCTTCATCGCCCGGACCAGTTCCGGCTCATCCCAGCCTTCTTTCAGGGCGGTTTCCGACAGCACGAAACAGTCGTCGATTCCGTAGACTTCCACCGCTTTCAGCCAGCCCACGATCCGCTTTTCCCAGCGCTTCCGCTCCAGATCGTCCAGTTCGACCGACAGGAGTGCTTCGGGCAGCAGATCATCCAGATCGTAGAACAGGTCATAGATTTCCCCGTACCCCTGGATGGCGTCACTCTGCAGGAGTTCATCGGTAACCGCCTCCAGAATCGCCAGCGCATTTCTGCCGTCATCATGGCTGAGAAAGGTACGCACATTCTCCAGAATATCGTCGATCTCCTCCACAACAGGATCGACGTTCCAGTAGCCTTCCATCCCGTCCAGAATGTGCCTGATCTGCCGGCGGACGGATGCGACATTGATCCGGACCTTTCCCGCAGACGCCTTCCGGACTTCCGACACCGTCTGCTGGTGCTCGATCAGGTATTCGATTTCGCTGATCAGTTCCGGCTGCCTGTCGATGAGTTTCTGAAGGATGCCCAGCAGTTTTTCCCGGTCCATCCCTTCCAGAATCAGACGGATCTCCGGGCGTTCTGCGACATCTTCCGGTTTCTCAACACAGGCCAGCAGGGTTGCCACGATAT
>JBEPXL010000813.1:0-1997 GCA_041641935.1 Desulfobacteraceae bacterium
AGGTATGGATCATCCGGGAATCCGGCCTGGCGGCGACGGCCCGTGTTCCCGGTTCCCGGGACGCCTGGCCCGGATGGGAGGATTCGGCGGTTCATCCGGAGAACCTGGCGGACTATCTGCGGGATTGACGGGGACTTCTGGAAAAACACGGCTATGGGTGTTCCCTCTACGGCCACTTCGGGCAGGGCTGTGTCCATACCCGTATCGATTTTGACCTGATCACCCGGGAAGGCATCGACAAGTACCGCGCCTTTGTCAATGAGGCATCGGATATGGTCGTCCGCTATAACGGCTCCTTTTCCGGTGAGCACGGAGACGGTCAGGCACGGGGAGAACTCCTTCCGAGAATGTTCGGTGCGGAACTGATGGATGCCTTCCGTGAATTCAAGACCATCTGGGATCCCCACTGGAAAATGAATCCGGGCAAGGTGATCAATCCCTACCGCAATGACGAAAATCTGCGCCTGGGAACCAGTTACAACCCGCCGTCCCCGAAAACCCGGTTTACCTTTTCCGGGGACAAGGGCAGCTTTCCCTGCGCCTCTCTCCGCTGTGTCGGTGTGGGCAACTGCCGGGGCGATCTCAAGGGAACCATGTGCCCCAGCTATATGGTCACCCATGAAGAACGCCACTCCACCCGGGGACGGGCCCATATGCTCTTTGAAATGTTCCAGAACGATGTCCTCACCGGCGGGTGGAATGAAAAGGCGGTGCGGGAATCCCTGGAGTACTGCCTTTCCTGCAAAAGCTGCAAGGGCGAATGTCCCATGCATGTGGATATGGCACGCTACAAGGCGGAATTCTACTATCACTACTACAAATGGCGTCCCCGCCCCGTCGATGCCTATACGATGGGCCTGATCTACTGGTGGTCCCGGCTGGCGTCCCGGATGCCGAAGGTGGCCAATTTTGTACTCCAGAAGCCGGTGATCAGTTCTCTGGTCAAGTTCATGGGCGGCATTTCCACGAAGAGAGATTTTCCGGCCTATGCCGAACAGACCTTCAAGGAATGGTTCCAGCAGCGGGAGCCCGTCAATCCGGACGGACAGATGGTGGTACTCTGGGCCGATACCTTCAACAACCATTTTTATCCCGAGATCGGCAAAGCCGCGGTGAAAGTGCTGGAAGGGGCCGGATACCGGGTGCATGTGCCGCCGGAATCCCTCTGCTGCGGACGGCCGCTGTTCGACTACGGCATGCTCGGTCTGGCCCGACGTCTGCTGCAGCGGGTCATCAATGTGCTGCGGCCCTATATCCGTGCCGGTGTTCCGGTCATCGGTCTGGAACCGGCCTGCCTCTCCACATTCCAGGATGAACTGGTGGATCTGTTTCCCCATGATCAGGACGCCCAGCGGCTCAGCAAACAGTCGTATCTCCTGGGGAAATTTCTGGAAGAAAAGGCAGACGACTATTCCCCCCCGAAGCTGAACCGCAAGGCCGTCGTTCACGGTCACTGTACCCACAAGGCCGTTTTGAAAATGGAGGGAGAGACGAAACTGCTGAAGGATCTGGGACTGGATTTCAACGTACTCGATTCCGGTTGCTGCGGGGTTTCCGGGGCATTCGGGTTCCGGCGGAAAAACTATGACATGTCCCTCGACATCGGCGGGCGGGTGCTGATTCCGGCTGTAAAAAAAGCGGAAAAGGATACCCTGGTCATCGCCGACGGATTCAGCTGCCGGGAACAGATCGCCCACACCACCGACCGGGAAGCGCTCCACCTCGCCCAGGTGATCCTGATCGCCATGCAGGAAGGGGAAGACGGTCCCGGCGGCGAATACCCGGAACGGAAATACATGGAACGGCCCCGGCATGGCCGGTAGGGGCGGACCTTCATTTCCGCTCCCGGAGGCGTTTTCATCATCACCATCTGAAACAGCTATTTACCCGGAGGAACGTCATGACAGCACCGATTGGACACAAACGATGGGCCATTGCGGAAGGATACATTCCCGGATGGAGCCACGGACCGGAACCGCAGATGACCAGTCACGAGT
>JBEPXL010000814.1:0-1981 GCA_041641935.1 Desulfobacteraceae bacterium
GGATATAACGACGAGATTGAAGACTATCCTCATGACCCCAAAATGGCGAAAAGTCTTCTGGAGGAGGCCGGTTTCTTTGACAAGCTGAAAGAGGCCGGGCAGGAGAAGATCACCCTGTGGAGCATGCCGGTTCCCCGTCCCTACAACCCCAACGGCATGAAAGTGGGCGAGGCGCTCCAGGCCAACCTGAAGGAAGTGGGCGTCGATGCGGAACTGGTGACCTTCGAGTGGGGAACCTACCTGAAGCGGCAGCGGACCCAGCCGGAGGATATGGACCTGTTCCAGCTCGGATGGACCGGAGACAACGGTGATCCGGACAACTTTCTGGCGGTGCTGCTGGATGGCATGGCCGACCCCAATGTCCGGACCCAGTGGAAGAACGAGGACTACCACAACACCATCCTGAAGGCCAAGCAGGCCACCTCCCGGGAAGAACGGGTGAAACTGTACAGGCATGCCCAGGTGCTGATTCACGAGGAAGTGCCGATGATCAACATTGCCCATTCCCTCGTGGTCTGGCCCCAGAAGAAGCGGGTGGAAAACTTCAAGCTTCATCCCACCGCCAGTGTGCGGATGCATAACGTCTGGCTGAAACAGAAGTAGCCCCCGTTGCTGTATTGATTTCCCGTCTCTCCGGTCCTGCCGGCCGGGGAGCGGGAAATTGTTTGATCCGCGCCGGAGCGGCGCCCGGATGACCCGTAACCCGAACCAGAGGCAGTGCCGTGCCAGCATTTATTCTACGCCGGTTTTTATCCTTGATTCCGACCCTTCTGGGCATCTCGCTCATCGTCTTTTTCATGGTCCATCTCATTCCCGGCGATCCGGCGGAAATGATGCTCGGGGAACGGGCCTCGGAGGAATCCCTCCGGGTGCTCCGGGAGCAGCTGGGGCTCAATGAACCCCTCTATGTCCAGTATGGTCTGTTTCTTTCCCGGCTGGTCCGGGGCGATCTGGGGCGGGCCCTCCGCACCAATGAGGAGATCACGGTGGAGATTATGCAGCGGTTTCCGGCGACGGTGGAACTCTCCCTGGCCGCCATCCTGATCGCCACCGTGTTCGGCATGCTCGCCGGCATCATCTCCGCCACCCGGCAGTATTCTGTTTTTGACTACGCCAGCATGATTCTGTCTCTTGTCGGGGTGTCCATGCCCATTTTCTGGCTCGGTCTGGTGCTGATGATCATCTTTTCCCTCAACCTGGGATGGCTCCCCCTGTCGGGCCGGCTCAGCTACGATATCGTGATCGAGCCGATTACCCATCTCTATGTGGTGGACAGCATCCTCACCGGAAACTGGGCGGCCTTCAAGGACGCCGTCTGGCATCTGATCATGCCTGCCTTTACCCTGAGCACCATCCCCATGGCCATCATCGCCCGGATCACCCGCTCCAGCATGCTGGAAGTACTCCGGCAGGACTACATCCGGACGGCCCGTGCCAAGGGGCTTTCCCTGCCCACCGTCTATCTGAAGCACGGCCTCAAGAATGCCATGATTCCGGTGATCACCGTCATCGGACTCCAGTTCGGGATTCTCATGGGCGGGGCCATTCTGACAGAGACGATCTTTGCCTGGCCGGGCATCGGCAACTGGATTCTGAACGCCGTCTACGCCCGGGATTTCAATGCGGTCCAGGGCGGCACCATGCTGGTGGCGACGGTATTTGTCCTGATCAACATGGTCGTGGACATTCTCTACGCACTGGTCAACCCGAGAATCAAAGTGAGCTGAGGTAAACAACCGGATGACGGATTCACAGACAGCGGTACAGACCGGCGGCGCCCCCGGTCTTCCATCGGAGGAAAAATCCCGCAGCCCCCTGGCCGAAGCCCTGCTGCGGCTGCGGAAAAACAAGGTGGCCATGGCCGGGCTGGTGATCATTGCCCTGTTTCTGTTCATGGCCCTCTTTTCGCCCCTGATCGCGCCCCATGATCCCCTGGAACAGTCGCTCTACGACAAGCTCAAGCCGCCGGTCTGGGATGAAG
>JBEPXL010000815.1:0-1980 GCA_041641935.1 Desulfobacteraceae bacterium
ACCTTCCGCAGTGCCGCCCGTACCGAAAAAGATACGAACCGTGTTGGCTTCTGAGTCGCCTTCCGGTACATCGACAACAACCGTCGGAGAACCGTAGATGGGCATTGTGGTATCTTTGTGTACAACTGTATCCGCAATAGCAGTGGTATCGCTTATATCCACCTTGTACAGAATCCCCTTGTCGGTTCCGACATACAGGGCATCGACATACCCGTCTTTGTCCGCGTCAACAATCGCCGGCTGTCCGCTTCCGGAACCGCCTGCGCCGTCTGAATCGACATCAAGAAGAATACGTTCGTTGTTCAGCAGTGTTCCGGTTTCAATATCCACCGCATAGATGCTCGGGAATTGATTGGTCCGTTCATCACCGGAGTTGAAGAACGCGATCCATTTTCCTTCGCCGTCGCTTCCCATGATCTGTCCGATGGCCGGTGAGGATTTACTTTCAAACAGGCCGGGATCGCCGAATTCCCACAGCAGGGTGGGGGTGTAGGGATCGGTGACATCCAGACAGGTAACCGTATGCCCGCCGTCTCCCTGAGCGAAAACAACCACTGTTTTCCACCCGCCATTGATATAGACATCGCTCAACGCCGGTGAAGCGTCTACATATGCCTTGCTGCCCTTGCCGGAGTAATTGTTTTTCATTTTCGGCACGAGGCTGCCGGGAACATAGGCCCACAGTTCGTCACCGGTTCCATAGTCAGCGGTGTCGGCTGTATTGCCTGTCCATTCAAAATATCCACGATGTTCCTTTTCCTGGGTTTCGGGATTATCGCCCCATCTGAAACTTCCGCCGTCAAAGGCATGCAGCATTCCGCTTCTCGATCCGACAAAGACGACCGTGTCTCTTTCTGCATTTCCGACCCGGAAGGTATTGGAGTCATTTGCGATATAGAATGCATCTTTCACTGTATCCGGAACCGCAGTGCCGAAATACCATGCCGGCAGACCGGGGGGAACCATTACAGCCGGCGCAGAGTGGTCAATGGACCCGAGCGGCCAGGCCCGCCAGCTTCCGTCGGCGTGTTTTCCTCTGACCCATTTGATCAGTGTCTCTCTGTCGACCTTGTCTTTCGTCGTCAGGTTTAACACCGTCTCCGTGAGACCGGCATTGGATGCCGCAAAGTTTGACAATGTTCCGGTCGTAGTCGTGTAGGAAGAATAGGTGATGGTAACGGGTGTTTCTTCCATTGGCGGATCAGCAAATGTTACGCTGTATTCCCCCGTAAACCGGTTCACCCAGCCGCTTGCGTTGATCACGTCTGTTTTTAAATCATCATCAGCATACAGATCCTGAAATACCTCCAGCTGGTCGGTCTGGGCCTGAATTACCAGTGTACCATCGAGGATGGGACTTGTCAGCGTGCCGGAGAAAGTTTTGGTGCTTCCGTCCCCTTGCTGTGTTGCCGTCTGAGCCGTAACTGCCATATCCGGCATTAAAATCGTTCTGTTGGTGGTACGGTTTGCCAGTTGTTCTCCGGCATCCCATTTGAGCGTATTGTTGGATGTCGTCAGGGTTTCCGGATCATAAATCTGATACGCTTTCAGGTGGCCCCGAAGATCCGGCTCCAGCATCCATTCGGTATCCAGCGGATTCGGTGTTTCATAGCTGCCGGAATAGAGCATGTTGGTCTGGACAATCGGTGCGGAACGGGAGAACGCCGCATGGCGGGCAACAGAACCGCTCAGTTTTACATCGTAAATTCTGGGGATACAGGTTTCAATTTCACTTTTCAGTTCGGCTTTCCAGAGCAGTTCCCGTCCGATCCGGTTTTGCGCCACCAGATCGATAACCGCGCGGCGGTAGGTATATGCCGGTGCGCCGGGTTTCCAGGTATCCACTATATCCTCTTCGACTGGATCAGGATAACCTCCGGAAAGAAGTGCCTGACCATTTTGTCTGGTAAAACTGTGGATTTCTTCCCAGTCGTTGCTCGTTACTTCTTCCCAGTCGGGAATCTTGTTGCCGTCCTCATC
>JBEPXL010000816.1:0-1979 GCA_041641935.1 Desulfobacteraceae bacterium
TGTACAGCAGGCCGACGACCGAATCTTCGATGGTGTCGTTGTCCCGCTGAATTGTCTTGTCTGACGGTGCGGCCCCCAGTGTAAATCCGGTGGAAAGTTCCAGTTCCGTCAGTCCGGTTCCGGCGGCGGTCGCTGCCGGAACCGGCTTCTGCGGCCCTTTCGGCTGCCCCTGTGCTGCTTTCTGTCTGGTGAGGGGTTTGATCGCTTCGGCATCCGGAATTGATTTCCGCTCCTTTTTCCGTTCTCCGACAATCCGGTTCAGGGCCGCCACGGCCGCCTCCCGGACGCTGTCTGCGTATGCCTTGATCCCGAGAAGACTTTTCTGTTCCGCCACCGAGCGCAGGGTCGGGACCGCCTCGACAGAACCGATGCGGCCCAGGGCCTGGCAGATTTTTTCCTTGAGCCTGTCACTGGTCTTGACGGAAAAAAAGGAAGAACGGGATTCGAGAAGATCAATCAGAATCGGGACGGCCTTCTTGTACCGCAAGGCCCCGAGCATATCGACAATGCTCATTTTCATCCGCTCGTCGCCGGCCGGCAGGGCATTGAGCAGGATCTGGCCCCGGTATTTTCCGCCGATGTTGTAGATGGTATTGAGGCTCTCCCGCTGGACCCGGAAATCCTCATGGGACAGCAGGGGAACCAGTACATTCAGATGCTCTTCGGAACCGATCTTGCCCAGAATCAGAATCAGGTTGCGGAGATAATACCAGGGGCCGCCGTCCCGGATTTTCCGGAGCAGCGGCCTTGTCACCGGATCACCGATCTCGGAGATGAGCTGGAGAATCCGGACCCGTTCGGACATATCACGGCTTTTCAGAAGAATCGACAGGAGCATATCCAGGGAATATTCGCCCAGTTCCGTTATGCATTGTATGGCATGGGACCGGTCCGGTTCCTCCGGCTTCTGAAAGGCATCCAGGAGTACCTCCAGGATATCATCTGCAGCCAGTTCCTGGAGGATGCTTTCCGCCAGGTTCTGATACGCCTCATCTTTCTGGATTTTTCCGTAGCAGATCCGGTTAAAGGTCGCCAGAACAGGCTGTGCTTCGGTCATGCGCCGCTTCAGGATCAGGAACTGGGCCAGATCCTGAAGCTGATGGCAGATCCGGTGGCAGGCATGGGTCGGGGGATCGGTTTCGGCAGCAATCCAGCGGAGCCACATCGGCATGACCCGGAGCATGGATGTGTTCCGGTTATCCGACAGCAGAATCCGGCCGATATGGGACAGGGTTTCGGAGACGGTCCGTCGTATCTTTACCTCCGGATGACTCAGACTGCGGCTCAGGGCCTCGATGATGGCATCTGCGGATTTGGTTTTGCCGACGGCATAGAGCCGCTCCACATATTCCGGCAGTACATTCATGACCGAGGGGTCCGACAGCGGTTCCTGTTTCCCCCTGAGGATTTCCCCCAGTGCATTGCGGATCCGTGCGGCCTCTTTTTCGCGCCGGACCTTGTCCCGGGCCAGCCGTTCCTGAATCCGCTGCTGCAGCCGCTGGCCCTTGACCGTCTCCATCATCTGTTCATAGGCGAGGCGGGCGGAAGATTTTTCCGTTGTCGCCGGACCGGTGGTTTCCGCCTGCTCTTCTTCCATCGACTTGAGGGAAGAGGCGATCCGCTCGAACTTCCGGTCATCCAGATGGTCGATGACCTTGCTGAAGAGGGCGTCGCTGAACATGCCTTCGGATTCCTGGCTCAGGAGAATGAGCAGCATGTCGTCATCCATCTCCGCAATGGAACGGGCGAGGTCTGCCGATATTTTGTCCCGGTCGATATTCTGGGAGAGTTCATCGATGGTGCGGATCATGTGGCCGACAACATCCGACAGTTTCTGGTAGGATGCCGATGCCTTCATGTTGGTAATGTAGGCCATGCCCGCCTGGAACACCTGATTGACCCATTTGGGATCCTTGGCCAGTTCCCGGAGTTTTTCCCTGTCTTCTTCCGGAAGATCATCTTCCCCCACCACATGCCGG
>JBEPXL010000817.1:0-1979 GCA_041641935.1 Desulfobacteraceae bacterium
GAACTGGAGCGCCAGTGCGGTTCCCGCGATGGCAAAATCCCATGACCGCCGGGTTCTGACTTTCCGGTAGGCACTCCGGAGTCCTTTCGGGGCCGCCGGTACAGCAATCTCCACCACCACCTCATCCGGCATCAGAAATGTTTCACTGGTTACATCCATCTCCGGCGGCATATGGAATTCATCCAGCGGAATGGAACGCGTTCCTTTTTTTCCCGCCACTGTTGCCGTTGCGTTGAGGGCGGCCAGGGCAGGGGAGGGATCGGACGGATGAACGATGTAGCAGATATCGTCACTGCCGAAGATGCAGTGAAACTGGTTTTCCCCGTTGGCCGCATAGCAGATATGACCGCCCTTCCGCAGGCAGTCGAAATCGCCGCGATAGTACCAGCACCGGGGTTTCTGGCAGATGTTGCCGCCGATGGTTCCCTGGTTCCGGAGCTGGGGGCTTGCCACCTCGGAGGCCGCCTGGGCCAGCACCGCAAAGCGTTCGTGAATGGCCGGATGGTCGGCGATTTCGGAAATGGTGGTCAGCGCACCGATCCGGAGGCCGCCGTCGTCCGTCTCCTGTATCCCTTTCAGATCTTTGATTCCGCTGATACTCACCACTTTGCTGACATCGAAGATATGATCCCGGAGGCATCCCAGCAGATCGGTTCCGCCGCCGTGAACCGCGGCATCGTCCGCGGATAACTGATCCACCGCTTCTTTCACTGTCCGGGGCCGTGCGTACGCAAATTTGGGCATCATGGTCTTATCCCTCCTCTTTTTCCTGTCCGGACCGTTCCGCCAGCATCAGCGACAGTTGAAGCGGATTGATCGGGGTTTCGGTAATACGGATGCCGGTGGCATTGTAGACGGCGTTCGCAATGGCGCCTGCCGTGGGAATCGTCACCGGCTCTCCCAGTCCTTTCGCGCCGGTGATATTGGCTTCGGGGTCCGGCATATCGACGGGAACCGATTCAATATCCGCCGGAACATCCAGTGCCGTCGGCAGTTTGTAGTCGTGCCAGTTCCGGTTGCAGAGCTTTCCGGTCTGTCCGTGATCCAGCACACGGAATTCCGTTGTCGCCAGGCCGATGCCCATTGCAACACCGCCGATGACCTGATTGTCGAATCCTTTCCGGTGCATGACCCGCCCGCTTTCATGGGCTGCGGCAAACCGGAGGATTCTGATCTCGCCGGTCTTTGCGTTGACCTCCACTTCGCAGAACTGGGCGGCGAAGGGGATGATGATCTTGTTTTCCGGATTCGGGGGCCGTTTGCCGATGCCGACGATCACCTTCTGGCTTTTCAGCTCCGAAACATCGGTAATTCTGATCCGCCTGGAAGAATCCGTTTCCGACACGATTTCATCACCGACAATGTTCAGATCCGCCGCTTCGGCTTCCATATCCTTTGCGGCCATCTGCAGAAGCTGCCGTTTCAGGTCGATGGCCGCGGCCCGTACCGTCGGCGCTTCGGTGGGAACGGTCTTGCTGCCGCCGCTGGGGGTGGCATACTGGGTGGTTGCGGTGTCGGCATTCTCGATCTGGATGGAATCGGGGCGGACGCCCAGTTCCTCTGCCGCCACATAGGCCATCACACTCTTGGTTCCGGTTCCGATGTCGCTTGCCCCCATGTTGAGGTTGACGCTGCCGTCGGAAAAAAGCCGGAGAATCACCGTGGAAGGCGGATTGCCGCCGCCCACATACCAGTTGCATCCGGCCATGCCGACGCCGCGCAGGAGATGGTCCTGCCCGGAACCGGAAGCGGTTCCGGATTTTTCAGACCGTTTTTTCCATGCGGCATTCCATCCGAAGGCCTCGGCCCCGGCGTTGAGGCATTCCTTGAAACCGGACGAGGTATAGGCGGGCTTTCCTTCCCGGGCCTGGCTGTGGTCGGGAATATTTTTGAGCCGCAGTTCCACCGGGTCCATGTCGATTTCCTCGGCAAGGGCGTCCATCATCTGTTCCAGCGCCCAGGAACACTGGGGATACCCC
>JBEPXL010000818.1:0-1979 GCA_041641935.1 Desulfobacteraceae bacterium
ACCACGGCATGATACTCGCCATCGAAAAAATGCCGATCCGGTTGGCGATGAAGTTGGGGGTATCCTTGCACCGAACAACCCCTTTGCCGAGTGTTTTCTCACCAAAACGGCTCATAAACTCTGTTATCTTCCCGGAAGTGGAATCCGTCGGGATCACCTCCAGCAGTTTCATGTACCGCGGTGGATTAAAGAAATGGGTTCCCAGAAAATGCTCCTTAAATGAATCGGAACGATCTTCGCTGATCTTGCCGATCGGCAGCCCGGAGGTGTTGGAACTGACAATGGTATTTCCGGAGCGGACCTTCTCGATCCGGGCCATCAGGTCCTTCTTAATCTCCATCTTTTCCACGACCGCCTCGCAGATCCAGTCGGCGCCGGCCACCCGCTCGAAATCATCCTCGAAATTACCGGCTTCGATACGCCGGCCATATGCGGGCAGGGCCAGCGGGGCCGGATTCATCTCCCCCAGCCTTTTGATATTGTCTTTCACCGTCCGGTCGGGATCGCCCTCCTTGCTTTTCAAATCAAGCAGCAACACTTCGAGACCGGCGTTAACGCAGTGGGCCGCAATTTGGCTTCCCATGGTTCCGGAACCGAGCACGGCGACTTTACGAATCGAATATCTGTTTTCAGACATATATGGTGAATGAAATTATCCTCAGGTTAACATGTTCGAAGGGGTATCATCTCCATGACCATGAACATTATACCATCTGCATTTCGGGATGCTGACCATCTATCTAATCTGACGCCATCTCTTCTTCCACTTCTTCATACATGGAATCGATCTCTTCGGCATATCGTTCATTGATCACCGGCCGTTTGACCTTGAGTGTGGGCGTGAGTTCCCCGTTTTCAATGGTAAGCTGGTTTTCGAGTAAAACAAATCTCTTGACGGTCTCCCAGGGCGACAGCTGCCGGTTTACTTTATCTACCTCCTGCTGAATAATCTGCCGCACCTTCGGATCACTGGAGAGCGTTTCGGGGATGGAGTGGCCTCTCTGTTTGAGTCGTTTCTCCATGTTTTCGGCGTTGGCCACAATGAGCGCCGAACAGAATTTCCTCTTGAAACCGATTACGACGGCCTGCTCGATAAAGCCGCTGTTCGTGAGGCTGTTTTCGATAGGTTGGGGAGCGACGTATTTCCCTGTTGACAGCTTGAACATCGATTTCTTCCGGTCCGTGACAAACAAATAGCCATCTTCCAGCTTTCCGATATCCCCGGTTCTGAACCATCCGTCG
Organism: Desulfobacteraceae bacterium; assembly: GCA_041641935.1. Lineage (GTDB taxonomy): Bacteria > Desulfobacterota > Desulfobacteria > Desulfobacterales > Desulfococcaceae > JBEPXL01. The sequence continues at coordinate 1,243 of JBEPXL010000818.1, forward strand.
GGAGTCAATACTTCTTGGGTTCGTTCCGTATTTTTATAGTAACCCTGCATGATATTGGGTCCCCTGGCAAGTATTTCGCCGTCCTCATCGATCCGTACCTTGACGTTCGAAAGAGGACGCCCGGAAGAGCCGACCCTCATGTGGTCCGGGTCTGTGACAGAGATAACCGGCGAGGTCTCGGTCAGGCCGTATCCCTGCCCGCAGTAGACTCCCAGGGCGTTCATAAACCGGAATATATTTGGTGAAAGGGCGGCTCCGCCACTGATAATTCCCATCAGGCGGCCCCCGAAAACCTCGCGCACCTTTGAATAGACTACCTTGTCGGCGAGGGCCTGCAAGACGGTATCAAGTCCGGATGGCGGACGTTCCGGATCGTAGTTTTCGGCCCGGTTGACCGCCCAGTAATACAGCTGTTTCCTGAGACCGCTGAATTCCTGCCCCCGCACCTTGATCCCCGTATGTATTTTTTCAAGCAGACGGGGCACCGTGGCAAAAAAGTAGGGTCTGACAGTCTTGAAATCCTCCCTGATCTCATCGATCTCTTCGATGTAATACACAGGGTATCCCATATGCAGGTACATGTAGGATATCAGGCGTTCAAATACATGCGACAACGGCAGGTAGGAAAGCATCCGCTGCCCCTCTTCCGGATTCTTGTCGAACGGGATCCGCTCCATGGAGGCCTGCAGATTGGATGTAATATTGTTATGAGTCAGAATCACCCCCTTGGGCCGGCC
>JBEPXL010000819.1:0-1977 GCA_041641935.1 Desulfobacteraceae bacterium
CGGAACATCCTGGTTTTACATCTCATAATATTCATCTCCGGAAGGTCTGTCGAATTTCAACTCCCTGGTTCGAATGGTCACGTTGCCGAAGGCATCTTCATCCTTCTCTTCAACAATTATACGGTCTTTTTTTATATCCACCACTCTTCCGGAGTGGATACCGATGTAAGTGCCTCTGGTGATGATATATCCTTTTCCGGATGCCTCTTCCACCAGGGCTTTGTCGCCGGTTTGGGACTGAATCACCCCCACCAGCTTCAACTGCTCCAGATCCAGCTTTTCAAGAGGCGTCTTCCGTCTGGGCGGTGGTTCGGGAATGCCCGGTTTCGCAGTGAGCTTCGGTTCTGTCTCTTTCTTTTCCGGCTCTTCCCGAAACAGCGGCACAAATGGATTGGTCCGCTCATCAGGGTCATAGGCAGCAAGCAGCTCACCAGAGGTTTCCGGATCACCTGCTATTTCTGAAATGGAAGCGAGTGTTTCATCCGCAGTCTCTTCCACTTCCATCGCTTCGGATTCTTCTCCGGCTTCATCGGACACGGCGGTTTCCGCTGTGTCCGCCGGGGCCGTCACGTCTTCTTCCGGCACTTCCGCCTCCTGCTCCGGAGACGATTCCGCACTTCCGGTATCCATCGCAATAACAGGCGGTGTATCTTCTTCCTGTTCTGCCGCACTTTCCACCTCTGCCACGGGAGTGATCTCCGGAGGCCGCACAGCAACGATCTTTTTCCGAATGACTTTCGGTTCAGGCGGCTCTGGCGGTTCTCCACACGCCCACATTACCGAAATCAGACTGATCAGAAGCAGAATGCGGAAAAGGGGAAAGAAAGTGTTCATAAAACCACCTTATTTTTTTGCCGTCTTAGGTGCTGCAGCAGATTCGACGAACATATAGGTAACGGCTGTGCAGGAGATGTTAAGAATGTCCTGTTCCCCCTGCTCCGCCTGTCGCCTTCTGTTGCCGCCTGCATTCATGCGGATATCCTTGATATTCACAATCCGGGAAAGCTGGGAAACTTTATGGAAAAAACGAGCTGCCTCATGATAGGTGCCGATGACCTGGATGGAAACCGGAATTTCGGAATAAAAACCGACCGGTTTCTCCTGTTCCGGTTTGAACAGCAGAAATTCCAGTTCGGCATCCTGCCCGGCATGGGAAATATTGGTCAGGAGTTCCGGAATTTCCTCTCCTTCAGGCAATGCCTGGCTTGCAAGCTCAAACTGGGCCTCGACTTTTTTCATCTCCGCCTTGTATTTCCCCAGCTCGCTGGCGCGCCGCTTGGCATCGGCCAGTTCCACCATGAGCTTGTCATAATCATCGGTCAACTGGGTAATTTGTTTGTTTTTCGGCATGTAAAGGAAATAGACAGCGAGGCCGACCATTACCACAATCGGTACAACACAGATGAGGATTTTCTGGACTTTGCTGAGCTGGGATATTTTATCAAAAAACGATTCCAGTGATTTGGAAGAACCTTGTTTTTTCTTCATGATTTTTCTTCCTGCTGGCTTTCTTTCAGTTCGGGGATAATCTTCTTGCACGCGACCTGAAAGCTCTTCAGATTGATGTCCGCTCTCTCCTTCTGCTTAATCGTCTCACGCTTCAGATTGACAAGGCGAACATCGGTGAAAAATTCTGACTCCTCCAGGCGGGTCATAAAATCGGCAACTGTCTTGTTGTCAAGGGCAATCCCTTCAATGGTGACACGAACATCGGGAATTACGATTTCAGGAGCTTCCACTTCTGGAGTTTTCTTGCCCTTCTTACCCCTCTTTCCCCTTTTACTGGATACCTGTCGAACCTGCTCCTCCATAGCCTCAAGCCGCGTGAACCACATCTTTTTTTCGATCACCAGGGTCGTCAGGGACTCGAGAAGCCGGTACGCCTCCCCCCGGTTCATATCGAGGTTTTCAATCACCTCCAGCTTCATCTTCAAAATTGCCAGCTTCTGTTTCAGTTCTTCCACTTCCTTGGCAATT
>JBEPXL010000820.1:0-1976 GCA_041641935.1 Desulfobacteraceae bacterium
GGGGCCGGTTCACCTGCTGGGGACGGGGGACATGGGCATCGGCAACACCACACCGTCCACGGCGATCATCGCGGTCTATTCCGGTCTGCCGGTTCCGGATCTGACAGGCCGGGGAACGGGGATCGACGATGAGGGACTGCGGCGGAAGATCGTCACCATTGAAAAGGGGCTCAAGCGCCACCGGCCCGACCCCAAGGATCCCGTCGGTGTTCTCTCACAGGTGGGGGGACTGGAAATCGGCGCCCTGGCCGGGCTGGTGATCGGTGCCGCTGCTCACGGTATTCCGGTGGTCTGTGACGGGTTTATCGCCACGGCCGGCGCTCTGCTCGCCTGCGAACTGGCCCCGGCCGCCCGGTCCTTCCTGTTTGCCAGCCACCGCTCTGTTGAAATCGGTCACCGGTTCATGCACCGCCATCTGGGGCTGGAACCGCTGCTGGACCTGGGGTTCCGTCTGGGCGAAGGAACCGGCGCAGCCCTGGCCATGGAACTGATGGACGCGGCCACCCGGATTCTGGCGGATATCAAAACCTTTGAAGAGGTTGCCATTCAGGACGCCCAGCAATCCTGCTGACGGCGTCCCCGGTTCCCGGACTGGTCGGTCAGCGCCGGTCCGGGAGCGTTCCTTTTCTGTTTATTTCCCACCACTTTCCCCTTTTTCAGGCTTTCTTCCTGTGGTATAGTTTCATGGTTCACTACAAAAACTGAAGCTGAATCACTGCATATGATGCTGCCCGGTCCGGTTCCGCAGCTATCTGTTTGCTGCTTATTGCCAGACAAATGCACAACATTCTCCCGTTTTATCATCCATGCTCCGGAGTACAGATATGTCTGATCCTTTGTATATACGCACCATCATTGTTATCCTCCTGTTAACCCTTTTCCCGGCAGCAGGAACCGCCGCAGAAGAACCGCTGATCATCAACACCAGCTATTCTCCACCCTATTCCACCCCCGATGAGGATGGAATCCTGGACCTGATGACAAAAGAAGCCTTTGCCCCCCTTGGCATTGCAGTTTCCATCCGGATGCTGCCCGCCGAACGGGCCCTGGTGGATGCCAATATCGGTGTATCCGCCGGGGATCTGGGCCGGGTGGAAGGAATGGAGCAGATGTATCCGAATCTGGTGATCGTTCATGAACCGATCATCGAATCACGGGATTTTGTCGCCTTTTCCCTTCATCACCGGTTTACCACGGAGGACTGGGCCAGCCTTGCACCCTACCATGTCGGAATCGTCAAAGGCTGGAAAATATTTGAAGCCAATATTCCGGAAACCCGGTCCCTGATCAAGGCCGAATCGACGGAAACCCTCTTCCGGCTGCTGAAAAACAACCGGATCGATGTCGCCCTCAATGCGCGGCTGGATGGAATGGTCGCCGCCACAGAACTCGGCATGTCCGATGTCGGCATCATGGAACCGCCCCTGGCCCGGATGAAGCTCTATCTCTACCTGCACAGGAAGCACGCCGGGCTGGTCCCGGAAGTTGAAGCGAATCTGGCGCAGATGAAGGCCGACGGACGCTTTTACCGGATTTATGATGCGGTAATGGATCGTCTGATGCCGGGTTCGTGAGACGGATACCGCCCCATGCTATGGTTTTCACGCTTCCGCCGCAGCGTCACCTATGAACTGATCTTCTATATCCTGATCTTCAGCGGCCTGATCACCCTGGTCATTACCGCGCTGCAGCTGGTCAAGGACTATCACGACGACATCGACGAGATTCACCGGGAATTCCGGATCATCGAGGAGAGCTATGTAGGTACCCTGACCTCCGCCCTCTGGGTCTACAATGATGATCTGATTCAGGTACAGATGGAGGGGATGGCGCACCTTCGGGATATTGCTTATCTGGAACTGCATGATACCACGGAGATGGTCATATCCGCGGGAACACCGGTCCCGGAGAAGATGTCCCTGACCCATATCATTCCCCTGATCTATTCCTTCAAGGAAGAGGAACGGGAACTGGGA
>JBEPXL010000821.1:0-1974 GCA_041641935.1 Desulfobacteraceae bacterium
AGAGGTGGAACGGGTGGAAGCCGCCGTTGACATTGCCCTGAGCGGCGAATCCTGTGCCATTGTATCGAGCGGCGACCCGGGGATTTATGCAATGGCGGGGCTGGCCCTGGAAATGTGTCAGAAAAAGGGAATTGCCCTTGCGTCCGGAGGAAACGGCAGCACGGTCCCGGATGCTGATCTGCACGTGGAAGTCGTACCGGGAATTCCGGCGCTGGCAGCCGGCGCCGCACTCCTGGGGGCGCCGCTGACCCATGACTTTGCGACTGTCAGCCTGAGTGACCTGCTGACGCCCTGGGAGACGATCGAAAAACGGCTTGAAGCCGCCGCCTCTGCTGATTTTGTCATCGTGATCTACAATCCCAGAAGCAAAAAGCGGAACTGGCAACTGGAAACGGCGCGGGAGATCATCCGCCGTCACCGGGACGGAAGTACGCCGGTGGGAGTTGTCACCGGCGCCATGCGGGAAAATCAGCGGGTGATGGTAACGACCCTGGATGAGCTTAAACTGGAAGATGTGGACATGCAGACTACTGTCTTTGTCGGTAACAGCAATTCATTTCAGTACCGGGATTTTCTGGTGACGCCGAGAGGATATTCGCAGAAGTATCAGATTGGATAGTGCTGCGGCTGTTGCAGAATGGCTGAAGCATAAAAGAGGGGCCAGGCAACCACCCCGGGAAAGGAGAAGACCGATGCAGGAAACCCCTCTGGAACTGATCTCTGAAGCCGAGTATCTCGACCGGGAACGCGCATCGGAGATGAAGCACGAATATTTCCGGGGCGAAGTCTTCGCCATGACCGGTGCTTCAGAGTCCCATAACCTCATTGTGGCAAATGTCGTTCGTGAACTCGGGAATCAGCTGAAAAAAACATCTTGCCGTGTTTATCCCAGTGACATGCGTCTGAAAATCGAACAAAGCGGTCTGTATACCTATCCGGATGTGATGGTCGTCTGTGGGGATCGGGAATATGGTGATAACCGGCAGGATACACTTCTGAATCCGGAGTTGATTGTCGAAGTGCTGTCAAATTCCCCGGAAGCGTATGACAGGGGCAGAAAATTCGCCATGTACCGGACACTGGATTCTCTGAAGGCATATCTGATGATTTCCCAGAACCGGCAGAAGATGGAACTGTATGTCCGAAAAGAGGACGGAGGGTGGATATTCACCGAATCCGGAGAAGAACATCCACAGATTGTACTGACCTCATTTCAATGTGTGCTGTCTCATGAGGAGGTGTATGACAAAGTTGAAATGCGTACAGAACAGCAGCAGGTGAACCGGGAACTGCAATGACAGCGCGGAATGAAAAACAGACTGATGATTACGATACGCCGTGGAAAGAGATACTGGAAGCCTACTTTCCGGAGTTCATGCTCTTTTTCTTTCCGGATGCGTATGCGGAAATCGACTGGAGCCGGGGCTATCGCTTTCTGGACAAGGAACTGCAGCAGGTCGTGGCGGATGCGGAACTGGGCCGGCGCTATGCGGACAAACTGGCGGAAGTGTGGCTGAAAAACGGCGAAACAGAATGGCTGCTGATCCATGTGGAAGTGCAGGGAAAACAGGAACCGAAGTTTGAAGAGCGGATGTTTGTCTACAACTACCGCCTGTTTGACCGGTTCCGCCGGACAGTGGTCAGTCTTGCCGTGCTGGCAGATGAATCTCCCGGCTGGAAACCGGAGAAATTCGGCTATGGGCGGTGGGGATGCCGGGTTGAAATGAACTTTCCCTCGGTGAAACTGCTGGCGTACCGGGAGAGTCTGGACGATCTTGAGCAGTCGAAAAATCCATTTGCGGTGGTGGTGATGACCCATCTCCGGGCACTGGATACCCGCCAGGACCACGCCCGCCGCATGTGGTGGAAGATGGAACTCTGCAAGAGCCTGTACGCAAGAGGCTACAGCCGGGAAGATGTGGTCCGGCTGTTCCGGTTTATCGACTGGGTGATGCGTCTTTCACCGGATATGGA
>JBEPXL010000822.1:0-1970 GCA_041641935.1 Desulfobacteraceae bacterium
AGAAATGAAAATGGGAATCCCACAGCCCCGGCAGAACAAGCCGTTCCCCCAGGTCGATCTGCGCTGTATTCCCGTCGGCCAGTTCGCGGACGGATTCATTGCTGCCGACGGCGAAGAACCGGCCGTTTTTGATTGCCACCGCCCGTGCGGCAGGACTGGTTTCATCCTGGGTGCGAAACATTCCGTTGAACAGAATCAGGTCCGCGGTCATGTCACATTTCATAGAAGAAATCCTTCGGGAAACGGGTCACGGGGTGCGATGATAAATTCATGGATGCCGGTGACATAGGCGCTGCCCCGGATCTCCACCTCGACGGCTTCCAGATCGCCGACCCGGGTTTCCGAAACAATCCGTCCTTCAAAGGCGGTTCCCAGGGGGCTGATGTTGACATGGGATTCCCCCACGTCCAGCAGGTTCCGATGGTGCAGAAGGGCCATCTTGGCGGTGGTTCCGGTTCCGCAGGGGGACCGGTCCACATGGGATTCACCGTAGACGACTACACTTTTTCCCTGATTTGCTCCCGCGGGCGGGCTGTAGAATTCGGTTACATCCACCGTCTTCACTTCGGGCCGGGTCGGATGGGCCACCGTCAGCTGGGCGTTGGCCGCATCGATAATCGCCATACCCAGGGCGGCCAGCTGCGTGCTGTTTTCGGGAATCAGTTCCAGACCGGTCTGTTCCGCAGAAACCATGGCAAAAAAGCCCCCCGAGCAGACCAGATCCACCGAAATGGGTCTGGCCTCCGGCACGTTGATGACCTGGCCGGTGGCATACACAAAGGCCGGCACCATGCGGATGGTGACCGATTCGACCATCCCGTGCCGCACCCGTGCCGTCGTGATCATGGGACCGGAGGGCGTATCCACCTTCACCGTCATTTCCGGAGCCGTAACCGGAATGACACCGGCTTCGATCAGGGTGGTGACCGCACCGATGGTGGCATGGCCGCAGAGATAGGGATAGCGGCGGGCATCCATGTAAATCAGGCCGAAACGGGCGTCGGGACGGACGGGTTTTGTCACATGGGCGGCCAGAAGCTCCCGGTGACCCCGCGGCTCACGGGTCAGCAGCAGCCGGATGTGGTCCAGGTTCTCCTGGTAGAACCGGAGCTTCTCCGGCATGGTGTCGCCGGGAACCGACTCCACCCCGCCCACAATGAGCCGGGTCGCCTCTCCGGCGGTGTGGGAATCGACGGTCATGACCCGGGACGGAAAATGGCGGTTGAGTGCGTCCCGCAGCCGGTTGATGTCTAAGCGCATGTGTCTGCCTGTGGGGATGCGGGTAACGAAGCCCGGTTGTCCGGATGCCGGATCACATTCCGATCCCCGGGCGGTTCCGGCGGAAGTGCCGGGGGCTTTTCGTCGTCATCCGGGATGACGGCATCGTAGAGTTCCTCGGCTTTTTCCATCGCCTCTCTGGACATGCTTCTGACCTTGTTTTTGGTCTTGAACCAGAGCAGGGCGGTCTTGCTGGAGAAACCGAGCAGTTTTCCCCCTTCTTCCAGCGGTGTGCCGGTACCGGAAAGGGTATCGTAGGTGAGCCGGCCGTCGGAAATATAAAAGACGCCGTTGTCCCGGATCATTTCCCGGTGTTCTTCCGGAACCCGTACCTTCACGGCGACCAGATTCTCTTCGTTCAGGGTTCTGGAGATGACGCGCCCGATTTCAAATTCCTTGGAATAGACCCGGTCGCTTTCCAGTTCCGGCTTTTCTTCAAACAGCACATAAAAATCGAAGCATTCCGCGATGACCGGTTTCTGTTCTTCCGTGCAGGCAAGCAGCAGCAGTGCCAGACAGAAGAAGGGAAACCACCGGAACGTACTCTTTCCCTGCAGGAACTGAGTGACGGAAATTCTGGTTTTCATTTCAGCTTATTCACCTGGGGCTGCTTCCTGCGGCAGCAGATGGCAGTGCCGGGGCGAAACCTGAACCGCCACCGCGTCGCCGATGTTGTAGATCCGGGTGCGCAT
>JBEPXL010000823.1:0-1965 GCA_041641935.1 Desulfobacteraceae bacterium
CTGGCAGGTGGTCGCGCAGGAGTACCGGCGGTATTTCTTCGATGTCCTCGATACCCTTTCCATCGCCGTCATAGGACAGATCGTATCGATCTGCATGGCCTTTCTGGTCGGCATCCTGGGCCGCCGGGCCACCTGGTTCGGCTCCTTTGTCAAGGTGGCCGCCTACAACATTCAGGCCTATCCCATTGTCGCCATCGCGCCGATCATTTTCATTCTTCTGGGGGATGGATTTCTCTCCCGTCTTCTGATTGCGGCGATGATCTGCTACTTTCCTCTTCTCCTGTCCATCCTCGGCATCATGTCGGAGCCGATCACCGACATTGAGCATTTCTACCGGGTGACGGGACGGATGCGGTGGCAGCTGCAGATCAAAATCCGGGCCTTTGAGAACATGAGCAAACTGACCACCGTCATCTCCGGAAGCGCAACGCTCGCCATGGCCGGAACCATCGTGGCGGAATTTATTGCGGCCAATGCCGGAATCGGCTACAGTATCCGTATTGCGCTCTACCAGAGCGACATGTCAAAGGTGCTGGCCGCCCTTTTTCTCATCGGCATTACCCTGTCGGTCTATCAGGGACTTCTGGAGTGGAGCGGAAACGCGATCAGGGAAAAATGGGCCCGTATATAACTCTCGGGCAGGAGGAAAATAATGCGGAACAGACGCAATCGTAGTATCATTGCAGCAGCCATCTTCTTTCTCAGTGTCTGTCTGACGTCATCCGCTTATGCGGCGGAATCGCTGGATTACCGGCTGAAATGGCTCTTCAACGCCAGTGTCGTGGGCGATCTGTATGCCGATGTCCACGGTTTTTTTAAGGAAAACGGGCTGGATGTGACAGTCAAGCCGGGAGGCCCCGAACGGGATGCCATCCGGGAACTGGAACTGGGACATGCCGACTTCGGTGTCGCCTCGGCGGACCAGGTCATCCGGGCGCTTTCCAAGGGCGCGCCGGTGGTGGTGATTGCCCAGTTGTTCCAGGTCAATCCCCTCCAGTGGATATACCGGGACGCCAAACCGCCGGTCAACACCCTGCAGAACCTCAAAGGCCGGACCATCGGCATCACCTACGGAGGAAATGATGAAACCATTATGCGGACCCTTCTGGCCAAGGGAAACATCAACCCCGAAGAGGTAAACTTTTTCAGTGTCCGGTATGATTACACGCCCTTCTACCGGGACAGGGTGGACCTCTGGCCGGTTTACCGGAACGCCCAGGGGCCGATTCTGGCAAAGGAACTGGCCGAATCGGGAGAGTCGGTGGCATTTTTCAATCCGGCCGCCTTCGGTGTTCAGTTTGTTGCCAATTCAGTGGTCACGTCACGGCGGATGATGGAAAACGAACCGGAAATCGCGAAAAAATTCACAGAAGCCCTGCTGAAAGGATGGCGGGAAGCCCTTGCCCCGGAAAATGCAGAAAAGGCACTGGCTACGCTTCGCAAATTTGACCGGGATACCCCGCCGGATATTCTGGAAAAGCAGCTGGCGATCACCCGGGAACTGATTCAGCCGATGCCGGATACCGTCATCGGAACCATTGATGTCCCCGCCTGGGAACAGACGGAAACGATCATGCTGGAACAGAAGCTGATTCCGGAGCCGGTGAATGTGGAAAAGGTTCTGATGGTGGAGTAGTTGTCTGAAAGATGATCTCTTTCCGATGCCGGTCTACTCACATTGTTAAAATTTTCGACACCCCCTCTTTTTTATTCTTCCCTTCCGCCCAAAATTTGTAAAAAAATCCGACACCCCATCCGGCTGCTTTTGCTTTCCGGAATACCTCCATAATGAGCCATTCTCGATCTGAGCCGGAATTCTGCAGAATTTTCAAATATTTCTATTGAGCCTTTGCTCTTATTGTTAATTTTTCACTTCCTGTCTTCTTCTTTAAAAAGTGTCGGTTTATTTTATTATTCCCCTTTTTATACCCCTTATCTATCTGTTATTTAAATATAAAATATATT
>JBEPXL010000824.1:0-1963 GCA_041641935.1 Desulfobacteraceae bacterium
GGGGGTGGGGGTTTTTTGAGGTGGCAGATGTATGGTCCGAGGGGAAACTATCAAGAAGGTCCCGCTCTGTAGTTGACACCCCCTTCGTCATATTCTAAATAGCAATACTTCTCCGAAACAACACCCCATCGGCTTAGGGAGCAGAAAATATGGCAATCATTTCTTTCGAACATCTTTTCAAACTCCGGCTGGTCGTGGCGCGATATGGCGAGATGGACGGCGCAAAGTGGTGGAACACGCAGGGCGTGCTGGGCCGTTACGGGGCACCGGCTCTTAGCCGCGGCTTTCCCCGGACCCATCGATTTGCCCAAGCCGGTATCGCGTTTTCGGTGGCCGCCCAAAGATGCGGTGAGATTTATGACAAGCCGACTGCCTGCACGCTGTGGACCCTGCCGGCGGAAATGGAAGAGCGGTTCAGGGAAAAGTGGCATGATTGGATCGAAAACGCGGAATCGTGGTCTGATTTTTTCCAAGAACTTGAAACGATAGATGGAAAATCACTATTGGATCTGCTCACCGAACGGAATCTGATCCCCACGAAGCATAGGGAGAAGATCGCCGGGCTGCGTCGAGGCGACGAGGGGCGCAGCGTCCCGATACTTGGAAGCGGCACTCTGGATGACAACCGGCTCAACCTGCTTGCCGCCGCCTTTGCCAAAGGGGAACCCGGTAAGCCGGCCATACCTTTCCTACCGCTAAACCGGTCGAAGAATCAAATATAATGTCCGGGAAAAACCGTAAAATATCGACTCGATTGCTTCACAAAGGGGCCCTGATCGAAGAGACCTACACGGCCTTTCAGCACTGGGATGTATCCCTTCCATTCCGGGAAAATATTAAAAATCTCCATCGAGCCAACCCTATCGGGGCTAAAAACGAGGGATGGCTCACCGAGAATCTGAAGACCATCTCCAGCCGGTTTGCCCATGACGAAAACTTTGATTCCCTGGTGTCTTTGGCACGGGGGAACATCGGCCTCTCACCATGGAAAGCCTGCTATCTCTGGCATATCGGCAATGTGGATGAACTTTACTACCGTTTCGCAACGGAATGGCTGTTTGAACGATATCTGGATGGTGCTTCAGTCATTCAGAATTCAGATCCGTTGCCCTTTGTGAAGCGGATCACCGGCGGGAAAACCAGTGCCGGCACGCCGCTTTCGGAATATGGGACAAAAACGATCTCGGCGGACCTGCTCCGAATGGCCGTGGCATTTGATCTGATGGAAGGCCGTTTAAAGCGAAAATTCCGGATCCATCACCTGCCGAAGGAAGCCTTCCTGTACGTTCTCCACGGCCTTTCCGATCATGGCGTCAACACCGCGCAAATCATCCACTCCAAGGATTGGCGTCTGTTCCTCTTGACGCCGTCCGATGTGGAGCGGGAGCTTCTCCGCCTCCATCAGTACCAGGTGCTGGAATACGAAGTGGCCGGCAGCATCACCGCCTTACGTTTGCCGGATCGTTCCCAGAAAGAGTATGTCAGGAGCCTGCTGAGATGACCGACTGGAAAGACCGCCTCACCCGAAACCTGGAGCCCCTGCTGCGCCTGCCCGACCCCCGGCCCAAGATCAGCGCCTACGACAACATGCCCTGCGCCATCTTCCGGTATCCGCCACGGGAGGAATTCGCTGTCCGGGCCGAAGTCGCCCTGCTCGGGACGCGGCTGGAACAGACTGGCAAGTCCATCATCCGGATTTCGCTGGCCGAGTGCATGGCAGCCGCCCTGGCGGCGGAGGAGATCACCCCGGCCGAAATGGCGGAACAGGAACGGGCCGTCGGCCTGGAAAAAACGGTGGATACGGTGAGCAACGTGCTGGACGAATACCAGCCCCTGGACCGCCTCGTCCTGGAGCGGATGCCGCTGGACCCGGACCCGATTCGGGACATCGTCTTCATCTCCCGGGCCGGGGCCTTGTTTCCCATGTACCGGACCTCGTCGCTCCTGGAGCAGATGATGGGGG
>JBEPXL010000825.1:0-1962 GCA_041641935.1 Desulfobacteraceae bacterium
TCCGGCATGCATGAAGGCCATGCCGTCTCCTTCCAGTTTCTGCATCACGAATCCTTCGCCGCCGAACAGGCCGGTGAGGATCCGCCGCTGAAAGTAGATGCCGATGGAAACCCCTTTGGCCGCACAGAGAAAACTGTCTTTCTGGCAGACCAGCATGCCGCCGATTTCAGCCAGGGAGACCGGAATGATATTCCCCGGAAACGGCGCGCCGAAGGCCACATGTGCCTTGCCCTGTCCGGTATGGGTAAAGACCGTCATGAAGAGGCTTTCCCCGGTCAGGAGCCGTTTTCCCGCGCCGAGCAGTTTCCCCATGAATCCGCCGCCGCCGCCACCGCCGCCTTTGGAGGCGTCACCGAAGACGGTCTGCATCTCCACCTGACTGTCCTTGTACATCATGGCCCCCGCCTCGGCCACCGCACTCTCGGCGGGGTCGAGCTCGATTTCCACAAACTGCATTTCCGCACCGAAGATTTTGTAGTCGATCTCGTCGGCGCTGGTGGGCGTGATTGACGAGGAACGGGTCTGGGGTTCCGGTGTCCTGCCGCCGCCCGGGGCGGGGGGAACGCCGGAAGGTTTACTCGCGGAGCCGCCGAGTTCGGGAACCTGGGAAATGGGCAGCCAGTCGGCATACCCCTCCCGCCAGGCAAACCCGTTGGAGCCTTTCATTTCAATGTGGAATTTCGCTTTTGTCTCGTCAAAGGGGCCGATCTGTTCCTCACCATAACTCAGATACCATTGTGTCATACCGTTCCTCCTTTCAGGCGAAACCGGCGCTGGGAAATAAGATGACGCCCGGTTTCGTTCCACAGTTACGGAATCCAGTGTCTTTAAAAAAACACCCGTACCAGCGTCATAAGATAATCACGGCGGCTCCGGTATCAAATGGCGGAGGGGCCGCAGGACAGTCGGCTCTATCTGGTTGAGTTTGATATGAATTCTGATTAATAACAGCGCATGTAAGACTAAAAAATAAACCGGCGGCATGTCAAGGGAAAACTCCGAATCTCCTATGAATATTCTTATGGGCCTTGACCGGTGATGGCCGGTTTCCGCAACGGGAATCGGTTCTTGACAGTTCCGCCGGGAAGGGCTACCGTTTTTTTGTTATCCTGAAAAGCGGTGGAGACGGCCGGATACCGCCTCCCGAACCCGAACGGCGGAACGGAGGAGCATATGGCCTCTCTTACCAGCCTTTTCCCCAGCGAATTCTACGCCCAGTTCAAAGCCTTCCATGAACTGATGGCGATCAAGGTCCGTGAAATCATCCTGGTCTCCAGCCCCTACGACGCTTTCATTCTGGAGGAAGACGGCAGTCTCGCCGCCCGGATTATCAATGAATACAGCGGTCTCAATCTGAGCCTCCCCCCCCGCGTAACCCGCATCTCCTCGGCACGGGATGCCCTGGCCCTGATGGAGCGGAAGCGGTTCGATCTTGTGATGACCACCCCGTACCTCGAAGAGATGGACGCCTGTTCCCTGGCACGGGCCGCCAAGAAAATCCGGGGAAACCTGCCGGTCATCCTGCTGGGGCACAGCATCCGTGCCATTCCCGCTGCCATCCAGAACGGCGGCTGTCCCGACATTGACCGGGTGTTTGTCTGGACCGGCAATTCGGACCTGCTGCTGGCCATCGTCAAAAATGTGGAGGACAGCCTCAATGTGGACCGGGATACCCAGAGCGCCATGGTCCGGGTGCTGATCCTGGTGGAAGACTCGGCGCTCTACCGGTCTACCTTTCTGCCCATGATCTACAAGGAGATTGTCCGGCAGACCCAGGCGGTACTGGAGGCGGGCATCAATGAAGAACACCGCCTGCTGACCATGCGGGCCCGGCCCAAGATTCTGCTGGCGGCCAACTATGAGCAGGCGGTGCTGCTCTACCGGAAATACCGTCCCTATCTTTTCGCTATCATGTCCGATGCCCGCTTTCCGCGAAACGGAAAACTCGATGACGAGGCAGAT
>JBEPXL010000826.1:0-1954 GCA_041641935.1 Desulfobacteraceae bacterium
CTGGAATAAGGTGAATCCGGTATTAACTCAAAAGAAAAACCGCATCTGACGCCGGAAGCCTGAAAAAAGAAAAATTTTGCCACCGGAAAGAACGCCTTCACCGGGTTTTCATATACCATGTTCCTTATTTCCGGATAGGTGATTCACCTTATTCCGGGAAATGCTTCAACACATTAGGATAAGCACAATATGCAGACGGCATCTTTCTCCCCGGCAATGTTCCGGATACTGTTACTGCCGGGGATTGTATTTTCTGCTGCCGGCAGAAAGAGCCGACGCTAATGAACGATAAAACAATATGCGTATTGTGAAATCTTCAGAACCCGAAGGAGGTACTGGTATGGCAAAAGTAGCGATAAACGGTCTGGGAAGAATCGGCAGGGCGGCGATGAAGATCATTCTGGAGACGCCGGAGCTGGAACTGGTGGCGATCAATGACCTGATCGATGCGGATAACCTGACCTATCTGGTGAAGTATGACACGGTATACGGACGGTATCACCGCTATGTGGAGACAGGTGACAATGCCATCCTGATCGATGAAAAACCGTACCGGCTCTTCAATGAAAAGGATCCGGCCAATCTGCCGTGGGATGATCTCGGTGTGGATACGGTCTTTGAATGTACGGGAATCTTCAGAAAAAAAGAGGAAATGAAAAAGCACCTCAAGGCCGGCGCGAAACGGGTGATCCTCTCCGCCCCGCCCAAGAGTGAAGGGGTTCCCATGGTCGTTCACGGTGTCAACAAACCCGACGGTTCGGATAAAATGATCTCCTGCGCCAGTTGTACCACCAACTGCATCACACCGGTGATGGAGATCATGGACCGCCGCGTCGGCGTGAAAAAGGCGCTGATGACCACCATTCACGCCTATACATCCAGCCAGACCATCGTGGACGGACCGCGGAACAAGCGGCGGCGCGGACGGGCCGGAGCGGCCAATTTCGTTCCGACCTCCACCGGCGCAGCCGAGGCGACCGCCGAAGCGCTGCCCCAGCTGAAAGGGACATTCAACGGAATCGCCATCCGGGGACCGGTTCCGGTCGGATCGGTTGCAGACATTGTGTTTGTCGCCGCACGGAAGACCGATCCGGAGGAGATCAATGAAATCTTTGCCGAAGAGGCCGGTTCAGAACGCTACAAAGGCATCCTGGGCGCTACGGCGGACATGATCGTCTCATCCGACATTATCCGGGACAGCCGGGCATCGGTGGTGGACCTTTCCATGACCCAGGTCGTGGACGGCGATCTGGTGAAGGTGCTGAGCTGGTATGACAATGAGTGGGGCTACGCCAGCCAGATGGTGCGGGAAGGCGTCCGGCTGCTCAAGGGCTAACGCGGTTTTTCCCACTCGGTCATCCGCCGGGATTCCCCCAGCCAGGCCGCACCGTACACCCCGGCGGAATCCCCCAGTTTGTTTTTCAGGATCGGCGTCTGAATATCCGGGTGATAGGCGTAAGCCTTCACCCGGTCCACGCCGATGGTGTAGAGTTCCTCGATGCCCGACAGACCGCCGCCGATGACGATGGCATCCGGGTCCAGGGTGGAAATCAGACCGCCCACGGCCTTTCCGTAGTCTTCCAGAAACGCCTCGAACACCGCCACACACTGCGAATCACCCTCCCGGTAGCCCCTGGCGATTTCATCGGCCCGGAGTTTCCGTTCATACCGGTTGTAGAAATTCCGTTCCACCCAGTACCCGCCGATTTTCGTTTCGATACAGCCCCGGTTGCCGCAGCCGCAGATATCGCCTTGGGGATCGACCACAAAATGGCCCCACTCGCCGGCGATGCCGTTGGCCCCCTGCCAGATGGACCGGTTGATGCAAAGACCCCCGCCGCAGCCGGTGCCGAGGATGATGCCGAAGACGAGGTTATACTCTCTGGCCGCCCCGTTCAGGCTTTCGGCAAGGACGAAGCAGTTGGCGTCATTTTCCACCTGCACGGAGCGGTTC
>JBEPXL010000827.1:0-1949 GCA_041641935.1 Desulfobacteraceae bacterium
AAAGCCTTCGCCGGTCCGGAGCAGACCTGGCCCGGGTGCATTCAGCAGACGGAAACCGGTTTTACTTTTTCACCGTCCCCGGACCGGCGTCTGCAGGTGACCATTGATAAAGGACAGTTCGCCCTGGAACCGGAATGGCAGTATATGATTCACCGTCCGGTCGAAGCCGTGCGGGGCCTCGATCCGGACTCGGACCTGTACAGTCCCGGTTATTTTTCTGCCTTTCTGGAAGGCGGAATCTCCGCAGTTCTGTCGGCGCAGGTACTGACGGGGGAGCCGGAGAATCAAACGTCTCTCCCGCCATCCCGTCTGGCCGGGATGCTGGAAAAACCTTTTCCGGCACTGGAAGATCTGGAACCGGCGCTGCGGCGGGCGATCGCACCGTTTGTAGTACGGCGTGAGAAGCTGAGCACCGTTATCGCAGGTTATCCCTGGTTTCTGGACTGGGGCCGGGATACACTCATTTTTGTGCGGGGGTTGATTGCCGCAGGCAGAACAGAGACGGCGCGGGATATTCTGAAACAGTTTGCTCATTTTGAAGAAAACGGAACCCTGCCCAACATGATCCGGGGAAACGACGCCGGAAACCGGGATACCTCCGATGCGCCGCTCTGGTTCTTTATCGGCTGCGCCGACCTGCTGAACATGGAAGGGGATGACGCATTTCTGGATGAACCCTGCAACGGGCGGACCATCCGGGAGATTCTTGTCTCCATCGGTCAGTCCTTCCGCCGGGGAACCCCCAACGGAATCGTCATGGATGCCGCGTCCGGGTTGATATTCAGTCCGTCCCACTTTACCTGGATGGATACCAACCACCCCGCCGGAACCCCGCGGGAGGGATATCCCATCGAGATTCAGGCATTCTGGCATTTTGCGCTTTCATTTCTTGCCCGGATCGATCCTGATGCGGAAACAAATGGCTGGGAAAAGCTGGCCGGTCAGGTGAACGCATCCATTACCGAACTCTTTTTCCTGGAAGAAAAGGGCTTTCTGTCCGACTGCCTGCATGCGCTGCCGGGCACGCCGGCCCGGCAGGCTGTCGCAGATGACGCCCTCCGGCCCAACCAGCTGTTTGCACTGACGACGGGAGCCGTGACGGAACCTGCAGTCTGCCGTCGGATACTGCGGGCCTGCATGTCCCTTCTGGTTCCCGGTGCCATCCGGAGTCTGGCCGACCGTCCTGTAGAGCATCCGCTGGAAGTCCGTCACCAGGGACATCTGCTCAATGATCCGGATCACCCGTATCAGGGTTATTACATGGGAGATGAAGATACCCGGCGCAAGCCTGCTTACCACAACGGCACGGCATGGAGCTGGGTCTTTCCCTCTTTCTGTGAAGCATGGTACGGCGTTTACGGCAAAAACGGCAGAACGGCAGCCCTTGCCTGGCTTTCCGGCGCAACGAAGATCATCAACGCCGGATGCGCCGGACAGGTTCCGGAAGTTCTGGACGGGAATGCCCCTCACCTGCAGCGGGGCTGTGACGCCCAGGCATGGGGGGCAAGTGAACTGCTCCGGGTCTGGCTGAATGTCAGGGACAGCAGGAACATGTAAGTAAAGATTAATTTTTTTTATGTCGATATAAAAAAAATTGAAACAAGCGTTTCTTACCGGCACTGATCCATCAGTATCTTTGTGATATTTTCACATTTTCTACTGTTAATTCACTGTATAACAGGATTCAGACCAGCAAATACATCTATGTAGTCCATTCAAGCCTGGTATGATTTTTGCTAAATCTATTCAAACAAAACTTTTCAATAGATTAAGACACCTACATCAAGTTCTGACAAGCACCTGGAAATTTACCACCGGCATGGAAAGGATCATATGCAGTTAAGACAGCTTTGTTTTCTACAGAAAGTCGGTCAAACGGGCTTCTGTTTCAGGAGATATGACAATAATTTTCTCGGAATGGAGGGGAATATGCGGGAAAACAGGAGAGT
>JBEPXL010000828.1:0-1948 GCA_041641935.1 Desulfobacteraceae bacterium
TCGACCTCTTCTTCCGCGGCGTAAGCCGGATTACCGAGCAACACAAGCGCAACGAGGAATAAGTATTTAGTTAATAACTGCATGCGACCGTCTCCTCCGGGATAATCAATCATCATCATCGTCCGAGCCTGGGGCCACCCTGAGGGGCAACAGAGGTATGCCGTAATCCTTCAGGATTGCATAAATCTCGTCACGGTTTTCCTCAATGAGATTATTCACCGTCTGTTTCCATTCTTCTTCCCCGTAACGAACCGCCATGGCGATACTGATCTCAAACCGCATGCGCGGATTGTTGGGGTCGTCCCGCATCTTCAGGAGGACAAAATCCGCTTCATCATCCAATTGCTGAGAATAGTAACCCGCAGTGGGGCCGAACACGATGGCCGCATCAATCTTTCCGGACGCAATATCCTTCATCATCACTTCACCGGGACTGTGTTTGGGATCGCCCGGCATGCCCTGATACGGCACGATCTTGCCCATGAGATCATTCTGCAGTACCCATAACTGCTGGGCCGTGCCTAAGTCGGTCAATCCAATCTTTAGCCCGTCCGCGTTCTGCGCCGCCTCGGCAAACTCCGCAGGTGAATCGACCACGGGAACGCCGCGATCCTTGGCATAAACCAGGACATAGGTGGTGGTGTAATACGGCTTGGTCGTCGCGGCCAGCTCAAAGCTCTGCGGTACCGTTATGACCAGATCACAGGCATAGGTCCCGTCGGATTTCTGAACCCGGAGGGTGTTACGAATAAACCCGCGCCTCTGCGGAAAAAACTTGTATTTGAGCTCGGCACCCAATTTTTCCGCCAGCAATTCGGCGATCCTGTTTTCAAAGCCTTTTCTTTCACGATTCGAAAAAGGCAGCATATAGGGATCGGCGCAAACCCCCAATACATCCCTTTGCGGGTTCGATTCCGCGTACACCGGCCGGCTCAACGTGCCGGCAAACAAGATGACAAGGAAAAACACACCTGCCGTAAGAGGAATCGTGATGGTACTGCCTGGCGTCCGCCGTTCGGTCATTGACTCACCTGCTCTTTGTTTATGAGAAACCTTATCGGGTTAAGCGGCTTTTATCTGCGGGGTTTTCCGGAATCGCACCGGAATGCCGCTGCTGCCCGGTCATATCAACCGGGAAAAGCAAGAATATACCCGCTTGTCGTATTTGTTGCTGATTGCCCGGTGCTTCATGAACAGTACATCCCTGTACTGCGACAGTGCTCTGATATTCCCTTAAGCCTGTCTAATTCTTTTTTGCCACTCGCTGTACCTTGATCAATTTTCCAAGTATACGCCTGTAAGGGCCTTCCAGGTTTTTCCTGGCGTACTCCATGGCCGCATCAATATTGACGGGTTCACCGACAACGATGGCGCCCACCATACCAAATCCAATGTGAGGTTCACAGACATAGGCGTAGACGCCTTCTTTATCCAGAGTGACCGACATATTCTGGCCGATATCACCGCGCCAGCCTTCGGCCCCTTCCGGCATCAGGCCCTCCTGGGAGACAGTGTTGTGAGAGGTCATATTAACCCACCTGACCGTGTCACCCGGCTGGATGTAGAGGACGGATGGGGCAAACACCCGGGCCTGGGCATTGACGACATGTTCTTCGGCAAAGGCCTTCATCCCCCCTGTCAGGGAAAACAATATAATAACGCTTGAAAGAATAGTCTTTATTTTCATGGCTGAATAATCCTGATTGTTTTGAAACTAGCTAATCTTCATGGGGAATTGTGGCCAACTTACACTCGTCAACGCCAGCCGGACAAAATCGCCATTTTATCGCAATCCATGAATCATTTCATGGCCACGGGCGGCCATTTTTCCCATTTTGAGACCGGTCGGCTGCCGACAAGTTCTTAGCCTTTCCAGGGAACTATTCCGCAGATTTCAAAACAACTGTCCCAGAAGGTGTCTTTAATACTTGCTGGAAAATACAGCGAC
>JBEPXL010000829.1:0-1946 GCA_041641935.1 Desulfobacteraceae bacterium
AGCCGTTGAAGACCAGTACATCCAGAAGTCCGTTTAGAATGGCGGGATCATCCTCGACGACAAGGATGCGTGCCTTTGCCTGTTTCATAGTGCCTCCCCGGTTCTGTGAGACGGAATCATTTCCGGAGCTATTCTATCTCACATGAGCGGGAGAGCAAAGTAAAAGTTGTGTAAATTCCGGATGGTGGAGATGCGGGACTGTGAACGTCTAACCGGAGACACGCAGCGCCGCCATCCTTGTCCCCACCAGATTCATGGCAAACGGCAGCAGAAAACCAGAAATATACTCCGCACCTTCCCCGCCTTCCAGTGCCGGAAGACAGAGCAGATGGCTGACCGGGTGGTTGAACAGCGCCCGTTTTCCCGGTTCACTGCAGAACGGTGTCTGGGTGATCACGATCATCCGGGCGTACCGGCAGCCGCAGGTTGCCAGTTCATCCAGCGCATGGCTGAAATAGTGATTCCGGGTGGCATCCAGAATGATCAGGTTATCCCCGGCTGGATCGTATTCTTTCCGCAGCACCGGAAAATACCAGTTTCCCTCGGCATAGAAGACGGATGGAAACGGTTTCTGCTTCAGGGAAAAACCATTGTCCAGCAGTTCCGCAATCTCCATCTGGCCCAGAAACCGCCGCTCCCACTCCGCCACCTGCCTGTCGCCAAAGGCATTCACCAGTTCACTCCGGTCCCGGATCTGAACAAATTTCTCTGCAACCCGGTTATCCACCGTCGCCAGGGGACCATGGGCGCTTTCGCCGAAAGGATGCCATGCCAGATCGACAGGACTGTGACGGTCAAAGAAACCGGTCCAGGCCGGACCGGTTCCGGTTGAAGCGCCGATATAGAATGCGGTCCGGTAGTCCCGGTTGGCCGTCATGGCGGCAGCGATTTCATCACTCAGATCAGCGTCATCCAGAACCCGCCGGATGACATTGCCGGCCTGTGCGAAATGCTGTTCCAGAATGGCGGCCTGATCCGGTCTGCGTATCCCCGTTGCCCGGATGAGAAGCAGGGACAGGCTTGCATAGAGCAGATCCCCGGCCGCCGGACCAGCGGAATCCGGAAGCGGAAAATAGCCGATGGAACGGGTCAGCATCTGTGCGGCGGCAGCCGGGATTTCCGCTCCCAGCCAGAGACAGTGCCCCGATACGTTCCCCAGCAGCTGCCAGAGCAGTTCCGTTTCCGGTGGACGGGAAGCGACAAAGACGAGCAGAGCGTCTTCCGGAAAATGAAGCACCGATTCCCCGATCAATGCGGTCCGCATGGCACACCGGAGGAACCGGGACCACTGGCAGGCGACATTGCGGACCGCCGCGTCGGCGGGACAGTCCAGGGGAACAAATATGATTTCGCCATCCTGGGAGAGTTCATCGAAGATCAGGGCGGCCAGTCTGTTCACTGCCGCCGGGTGCATCTCCGGACAAAGAGGGTTGTATGCGCCGGAAGCAAGCTGATCCCCGATGTCGCGTAACCGGCGGTAATAGAGGGCTTCTTCACTCGCCGCCGTCTTCTCCCACAGCAATTCTCCGTCGGGTATGTTTTCTGCGGCAGAAGCGGAAAGTATCCGCCGGTTCTGCTCTGCGAGTACCTGCAGTTCACGGGCCGGAGAGAAAGGGATATTGCCCCGGCTCCGTCCTGCGGTGACCGACTTGGCACGGTTTCTCGGAAATTCATCCGCCTGGCGGCCATGTGCTTCCGCAAAACGGCGGGCAAAACGGTAATACAGAAGCGTATCCATCAGCGGCTGCAGATTGGCTTCAAGCCGTGGCAGGAAAATACAGCGGCCTTCCGCATCCCGCGCGATGGCTGCCTGTGCGGGATGGTCTTTTGTGACAACTGCGACAAAGGGAATACCGGCCTTTTTCAGGCGGGCCATTGCAGAGAAGGCTTCTTCCTGCCGGTTTCGGCCGGTGGCATGTACAATGACCAGATGTCCGGCCGGGTCA
>JBEPXL010000830.1:0-1942 GCA_041641935.1 Desulfobacteraceae bacterium
AGTGGTGGGTCTGCACCCGCAACTCCTTCCGGTACTGGTCCAGCAGGGTCGCTTTGGAAATCATGCCGACAAACCGTTTATTGGAAATCACCGGCATGCTGAACAGCCGTTTTTCATCCATCCGGCGCAGGATATCGCCCAGATCGTCCTCCAGATGAACCACATCGACCTGATCATTCATGATCTGTTCCAGAATCACGGCATCGTACATGATGGGATCGAAGAGATAGGGCCGGATATCATCCAGATGAATAATCCCGAGGAACTGACCGGTTTCTTCATCTTCCACCGGAAAGAGGTTCCGGTGAGAGCGCTTTACAATCTCGATAAAATCCCGCAGCCGGGTTCCGGGCGTAACGCTGATGCAGTCTCTTTCCAGCAGTTCCTGCACACTCAGATCGGACAGCACACGGGCATCGGTTCCTGGCCGAAGCAACTGTCCCCGCTCCACCAGTTCCTTGAGATAAAAGGAGGCCGGTTCGATATACTGACAGACCGTTGATGAAATGGCCGACACGATAATCAGCGGCAGGATGACACCATACCCGCCGGTGATTTCAACAATCAGGAAGATACCGGTCAGGGGCGCCTGCAGAATGCCGCTGATGAGCCCCGCCATGCCCAGGAGGGCAAAACAGCCTTCCTCCACCCAGGAGACAGAGGGCCACAGCATGACCAGTCCGCGGTGATAGGTTAAACCGGCCAGACTGCCCACCACCAGGCTGGGTGCAAAAATGCCGCCGGAGCCGCCCCAGCCCAGGGTAAATGCGGTTGCGAGCATTTTTACCAGTGTCGCTGCGGCAACAATGGCAAGTCCGCCGGTGAAGGTACCGTCGATCATCTCCTGAATGGCATGGTAGCCTTCTCCCATCACGATGGGGAAATAAATACCGATCAGACCGACGACGCATCCGCCTGCCGCCGCCCGCATCCAGAGAGGCAGACGAACATGCTCCGCGATTCCGTGCATGGACCGGAGGGTGCGGGTCAGCAGAATGGATGCAGCTGCCGCGACAACGGCCAGCCCGATGCTGGCCAGAATATCAAGATGGCTGAGAACAAACCCGCCGTGATCGAATACGATGTTGTTGCCCTGAAGGATCCGGGAGATTTCCGTACCGGCCACCGCAGCAATGGCGATGGGAACAATGGTCAGCGCCGTCCACTCCCCCAGAATCACCTCGATGGTAAACACCATTCCGGCGATGGGGGCGTTGAAAATACCGGAAATGGCCCCGGCCGCCCCGCATCCCACCAGGGTGACCCGCTGCCGGTCATTCAGGGAAAAAAATTTGGCGATGTTGGAACCGATGGCCGAGCCGCTCATGACAATGGGGGCTTCCGGACCGGCCGAACCGCCGCTGCCAATAGTAAGGCAACTGGAAATGAGTCGGGAAAAACTGGACCGGAACCGGATCAGGCCACCGTACCGGGAAACGCTGTAGATCACCTCCGGTACGCCGTGCCCGGCGCCTTCCCGGACAATCCTGTTCAGGAACAGGGAGGAAAGGGCCGCACCGATCCCCGGCAGCACAAACGCCCACCAGAAATGCCGGTAGGAATGCAGAAATGTCAATACCGTGATCAGCGCCCGGTTCAGCACTACGGCGGCCAGTCCGCTGCACATGCCGACGATAATCCCCATGACAATGAGCAGCAGCCGGTCATCAGGACGGAAAAACGCCCACCGCGCCGGATAACGCCAGAGGTCGGGCAGGCGTTTTTTTGAAACGGTTCTATTCGAGACGGGATTCAACTTCCGCAATTCTGGCAAACAGGGTTTCAGGATCAGGCCGTTCCTCCAGAAACCGGATAAAGCTGTCATCCCGCACACAGTAGGAGAGGCGTGACAGAAGATGAAGATGCCGCCTGGAGGTCGAACTCAGCAGAACAAAGAGTACAAAAACCGGCCGGCCATCCACGGCATGAAAAGGAACCGGTT
>JBEPXL010000831.1:0-1940 GCA_041641935.1 Desulfobacteraceae bacterium
CGGCGACGGCATCGGTTCCGGCCTTCCGTGTGTCCAGCAGGATTCTTTCCCGGGTCGCCTCGGTCAGCCGGATGCGCGCGCCACAGGGAATGGCCCCGGTCAGGGAGACCGCACCGGTGCTTTCGTAAAAGGCGACGGGACCACGGATATAAAACGAGTCGTCATCTGCGGATTCGAACACGGCCAGGGGCAGTTCGATCGCCGGTTCGGAGTGGGGGCCGAGGTAGTACCGGTAGAAATCCAGTGCCCGGCGTCCGTCAATCCGGATGACATCCCGCCCCTGTGTTTCCTCTACCACAGCAGCGGGACCGATGGGCATCCAGCTGTTGCTGATGCTGACGGAATACCGGATATTCCCGCCCAGGAGCATCAGGACGAGACTGTCGCTGAGGACGCGGTCATGGAGGAACTGCCGCGTCTTTGCTATCTGCAGGGATTCGGAACCGGCGGCGCCGCCGAAGACGGGGCAGTCCGGTCCCAGCCGCCGGGTCAGGTGCCGCATCATGGCGTCGGTGTCGGCGTGTACGCCGTCGGAGAAGGCGAGGCAGAGGACCGGTTTTTCTGCCAGAGCGGTCCGGGCGGTTTCGACGGCTTCATCGACCGCCGCAACCGGATCACGGGACAGGCCGGTTCCCGCGCCTGTACCGGTCCGGATGCCGTCTCCGGAAAATACGAGCAGATCCACCGCGTCATCGCTCAGTCCGTATCCGGAGGCGATCTGTCCGGCAGATGTGCAGCCGACAATAGGTATCTCCGGAAAGGCGGTTTGGATGTCGGACAGCATGGCGGTATGATCGAACAACGCGCCCGCGAAGACGATCCCGGCCTGTGGGGCGTCATCGCCGAGGGCGGCGCGGCAGCGGCGGATGGCCATGCGGGTGGCGTCGGCCACATCCAGGGATTCTCCGTGTCCGGGGGCCGCGCGGAACATCAGGCGGTTCCTTTGTGAAGCAGAAGACGGGGAGGGGTGCGAACGGTGTTTTCTGCTGCCGGCGGATCGAAGTATGACATTGGTTCTCCTTCTGTCTGTCGGGGTGGTTCAGTGTCTCAGGGCGGATGCCGGGGGCGGGATCTTCACGCGGTTTCCGCGTGAGATATACAGCAATCCGGTTGCGCATGGGAAGAGGGTTGGTACAGCATCTGGATCGGCAGGGGGTAATATTTACCTTTTTTTTCGAAGCGGATCAAGAACTAAACTAAAAAAACCGGAAAATATCCGTTTATCTGTCAGCCATTCAATGAATCCGGCTATAAGGAGGCAGGGTAAATACGCCAAGAACCATCTTAGAAGTGTAAACCTGGTCTCCGTATACGAAAGGAGATAAGCAGAACCGATATATTCGGGAAAAGTTGCGATTGCCGTGATGACGGAAGCACCAATTCCTCTGAAAAAGAAAAAGGGCAGGAAGGAGAACAGGGCCAGTATGTTTTTGCCGATCAGGCTGTGAGATTGTCTTCTGAGGTAAAGGATGCTGACAAGAAGCAGAAGATAAGAGGAAAAAGCGATGATGTTTCCCGTGGTTTCAACGGCATCGTAATTGTTTTCATAAACTGCAGATATGGTAAGGAAATCTGATGGAATGCCTGTAAACTGTCCGGTATAATGGTTCCGTGCTTTTTCCAGTGGAGGGGAGGATAGAATGATAAAGTTTTCCGGGGTGCGGATGTTGATCAGCAGATCGCCGAAGTCTTTCCATGCTTTTGCTGGGGCGAGGACGTATAGAAACTGATGATATTGAACAGGTGTATGGGAAAAGGAGTAGGAGGCCAGCGGGGAAGTGTATTCCACGACCAGGGTATGAGTGCCGGGAGAAAGGCCGGCAGTAAAAACGAATCCTCTGGTATTTTCATCCATAGCGGTTCGTCTGGTCAGTTTTCCATTTAATGCGGGAAACATTTCAGGAATTCGCCAGGGGATTCTCTGGTACGGACTTTTTCTG
>JBEPXL010000832.1:0-1939 GCA_041641935.1 Desulfobacteraceae bacterium
GTAGGGATACCGCTGGTAAATCCGGATAATATCCGGTTCATCCGGCCACAGGTGTTTCTTTTTTTCCATCAGCACCGGGTAGGTGTAATCCATCTCTCCCATTTTCATGGTTTCCATTCCCTGCATCTCACCGACCACCGTCAGATTCCGTCCCTCCCGGTAAATCATCGGGTCGAGAATTTCAGCGGCCTTGACAATGAAACGGCCTTCGGAAGTATCCACATTCATGGGCCGGTCAATCTGATTGAGGGGCAGCTGCACCATTTCGATCCATGTGCCGGGTTCCCGGTTCATGACACTGGCGATCCGCCCCCCCCACATCACCGGTTTTCCCTGATAGACATCCGGATTCTGCCGGACTTCCGCCAGAGAGACGTTTTCCGTTATTTCCGTCCGCAGATCGTGGGGAATCACCGGTTTCCGGGCGGCGCATGAGATCAGCGACAGGCTGATCAATATGCAGAACATCCAGATATTTCTGACCTTCATGGTCGTTGTCTCCTGTGAAAAGTAATCGTTTGGTGACACATCAGAAAAGACAGATGACATCCGGTGCATGGCGTTCCGCTGCGTCTGATGAAACTGTCACGGCCGATCAGGCAGACTGGATAAAACCACCGGATGCCACTGTACAGAAATTATGAATGATTTCTGATTATTCAAGAGAAAAACCATCAGTACAGGATTCAGTATCCCAGTATCTTCATAATGTCCTGGACCGTCCGGATCACCGGTTGCCCGGCGGAACCCACTGCTCTGGCGGCTTCGATCAGCCCTTCACCGCTCAGTTCATACCATTTGCGCCGGGGGGACTCCCGGGTGGCCTCTGTTACCAGAACATCCAGATTCTCCGCCGCTTCCGCCGCCTGGTTCTCCGGCATCACCTGCATCAGTCCCTGCACCGCCGCTGTCAGTTCTTTCAGTTTTTCTTCCATCGCACCGGATACACCGGCATTATCAATTCGCTTATGGATTTCTGCGATGGCCTGATCCTTTGCAAAGGCCACATCGCCGCCCGCCTGAATATGAATGTTGTCGTCTCCCATTCTGCCTCCCTGATATACAATGGTTTCGGGGGATTTCCGGACCGCCTGTCCGATGATGGACAGCAGTGTATCGATCTGTGCTTTTTTGTCCTGCAGCAGTTCTTTCAGGGTTTCGATCCGGAACCGGGCAATCCGGAGTTCGTTTTTCAGTTCAATCTGCTGCATCCGGTCTTCGGTAAACTCTTCCGGAGACATGCGTCCGGTGATGACACGGCCATAATCATTCAGCGCCTTTTCAATGATCTCCCGTCCGTCATTTTCATCCGGTTCGATGATCATGATCACTCTGAGGCCGTCCTGTTCAATCCGCACCCGTGCCCCGCTGTCCGGGAATTTCTGCCGGAGGACGGTTCCGAAATAGTGCAGAATGGAAATCCCGGCCTGGAGATATTCCGGCGGAAAAACAATCCGGCGGACAATGGACCGGAATTCCGAAATCCCCTGGCGGTACAGTTCCTCAAACTCCCCCGGCAGAAAATCCCGGTCCGGCGGTGTCCGCTGTTCCCCGGCTTTGTCCCAGTAAATGTACAGACACCGGATGCCGCGGATATGCCAGTCATCCCGGGCTGTGCCGTAGAGTTTTACGCCGGTGATGTCCGCTCCCCTCAGATTGATGCCGTTCAGATTCATGTGCCGCAGATCGACGCCGGCAAGCCGTGCGTCCTTCAGGCGGGCTCCGGAAAACTGCAGCGAATGAGCGAGAAGCGCCTGCGTCAGATCAGCTCCGGTGAAGATGGTCTGATCCAGACTTGATTCAGAAAAATCGGTCCCGCTCAGATCCATACCGCTGAAATCCCTTCCGCGCAGATCCAGATGCCGCAGAATGGCTTTTCTGAGCCGTGCGCCCTGCAGTCTGGTTCCGCTGAGATCCTTTCCGCTCAGATCGATTCCAT
>JBEPXL010000833.1:0-1939 GCA_041641935.1 Desulfobacteraceae bacterium
CCGGACCCGAGACGCTTCACCACTTCGTATCCGCCGGCCAGCCGGTCTCCGGTCACGGCCTGGGTCGGATCCTCGACCGTCTCTTTCTGTTCATCCGGAGTGGTA
This sequence comes from Desulfobacteraceae bacterium, assembly GCA_041641935.1. Taxonomy (GTDB): domain Bacteria; phylum Desulfobacterota; class Desulfobacteria; order Desulfobacterales; family Desulfococcaceae; genus JBEPXL01. The sequence goes on from JBEPXL010000833.1 coordinate 106, forward strand.
AGCTCCTCTTCCACCAGATCGAGATACTCCAGAAACTCTTTGACCGTATCCAGGCGGCTGGTCACATCCGGATGGGTGCTGTACTGAATCAGTTCCTGCAGGGCCTCCCCGGCGCCGTTTACCGCGGCGGAGATCTGAAGCCCCTTTTCCGCCCGCAGTTTTTCGCTCAACTCCAGAGCATTGGCGGCCGGCGGCTGATTGGAAAACAGATGAAAGGCGATCGCACCCAGAGAAAAGACGTCCAGGTGCTCGCCGCCTTCTTCAGCTGCGTTCAGGGCTTCCGGTGCCATGTAGGCGGTGCTGGCATCCTTCACGAGCTGGTCCACATGCCGGGTGGCGGTAATCTGCCCGCCGGTGTCGCCGGTGGCGGAATTTTGGAACCCGGCCTGCCAGTTGTACACCTTGATTTTCGGAAAAGGGTCCTCCGGATTAATCACCAGAATGCTCTGCGGACTCAGGGCGCGGTGAACCACACGCTTTTCATGGGCGTGCTGAACGGTTTCACTGATCTGCCGCAGAAAATCGAGCCGATGATCCGGTTCCAGGCCGTGGCCCCGCTCCGTCAAAAACAGGTCCAGCCGCATGGCAGTGGGGAAATACTCGAAGATGATGGCCGGCCCCAACTCGTGCTCGGTAGGGGTGTGGGCCTGGAGCACGCCCGGGTGCTGAAGATTCTCCAGGAGCTGAAACTCGCGGGTTGCGGCCCGTTGAATGGTGGCGCGTTCATCAGGGGCGGCGGCCTTTCGGACCAGGTAAATGCGCACCCGCCGTTCCACCTCCGGCATCGTCACATGGGTTCCATGCCAGTCCTGATATCCGGGTCCCTCTTCGATGATGGTATTAATCTGAAAATCGGCCACCCGCCGTTTTTTCTGGGATTCCCGAATACCAGCCGCTTCCATGGCCCGCGTGATGATTTTGGCTGTGGGGCGGTTAATGGGCGTGGAGATGGTTTCTCTCAGCCCGTAGGCCTTCCGTTCCTGCAGGGCGGCGATAATGCCGGGCCGGGCGGGGCGATCGCCTTGTCCCGGGCGATCCCGAAGGCAGACCCGGGTTCGGCCGTTTTCCGAGAGACGGTTTTCCAGATCAGGGGCCGAACAGAACACCAGGGCCTCCAGATACGGCAGCTTGGTTTTGCGGGCGCATTTCTGCCGGCTGAGAAGCGACATAAGCTTTCGCACTTTCCGGTTAGCCCCGATCACCGGGTTATCGGTCGTGAAGTACCGACCCTCGGTTTCCCAGGTCCAGGTGCCGGCGTCCCCCTTCAGCACACCGGGGCAGCTTTTGATTTCCACCAGGAAAAAACCTTTCGGGGTCACCGCCAGAAGGTCGACTTCATTCACACTGCCGTCGTCGGCGATGAACTCGAAATTGGCCCAGGCCCGGTAGGGCTCGTGGTCCGGCAGTCTTTCCCGGATAAATTCCAGCGCCTCCCGCTCCCAGGGATAGGGGGATTCGGAAATCGCCTTCCATCTATTGCTGCTCATTGCCATTGCTATCGTATTACCTGATCAAATTTTCGCTTTGCTTATTATTCAAAAGCGGCATCCCGGATGCGCGTACCCCTTACTCTGCTTATTATATTCTGCCATTATGGAACCTGCCGCCGTAATAGTTTACTATTCATTCTATCACCCTCCCAACTCCCTGTCACCGCCAAAAATCTCCCCCAGTTCCCTTATCAGCCGCCGGTTGTCAAACTCCCGGATCACCCGCTCCCGTGCCGCCGGAATCACCCGTTTTCTCAAATCCGTATCCGTCAGCATCCGCGCCACCGCATCCCCGAGCAACGCCGGATTCCCCGGCGGAACCAGCAGCCCCGTCTCCCCGTCCG
>JBEPXL010000834.1:0-1937 GCA_041641935.1 Desulfobacteraceae bacterium
TTGAGAGAGATACCGATGGCATCGCCGATGGCCGTATTCTTCCCGGCCGCGCCGATCTCCAGCCGGTCCAGAATGGAGACGATGGTGTTGTAGTCCCGGGTCAGCGGAAGCTGGGTATAGGCCTGGGTTCCGAAGACGACCATGCCGATCCGGTCGCCGGTGCGCTTTTCGATAAAATCCCTCACCACGCCCTTGACCGCCTCCAGCCGGTTCACAATTTTGCCGTCCCGCCGGAAGTCAAGGGCCGCCATACTCTCGGAAAGGTCCACCGCCAGTACGATGTTGATTCCCTCTGTCATGACATTTACATTGCGGACACCCCACTGGGGCCGCGCCAGGGCCAGAATCATCAGGCAGAGGGCGGTATATTTGAGCGCCGGAACCAGCCAGGCCATCCGGAGAAAAACAGAAGGGCTGATCTTTCCCGTCCCCGGAAGACGGGACAGCCCCAAGGCCGGTTCCACCCGCCGCCGGGCCTGGCGGATCAGCGCGAGAGGAACCGGAATCAGCAGCAGAAAAAATATCGGAGAAGCAAACTGGAACATGATTATCCTGTCCGGACCGCCGTCTCTTCCGCAGGTTCAACCGGGGTTGTCGCGTTCACAAATTTCCGGGCAAAGCCAAGATCCTCCCGCATTTTCCGCTGCACCGGCGGGGTATCGGCATACTTGACCGGATCGGCCGTGCGGAAAAAGTTTTTCAGTTCCTGAACCAGATCCTGGTCCGTATGCAGCCGTTCCAGTTTCGGTATCAGTTCCTCGGTGGTCATTTCCGGTGCATTGATGCCGTACCGCCCCCGGAGATAGTTTCTGAGGATGGCGGAGAGGCGGAAATAGAAGATTTTTCCTTCGATCCGTTCCACATCCGCCAGTTCATCCAGTGATTTCAGTGCCGTTGTTTCCGGCGGCAGCGACGGGGTAAGCGTATGGCGCATGGGCCGCTTTCGCCGTTTCCAGAGGTAAAGAAAGACAAGCAGAAGAAGAACGACCAGCACTGCCGCCAGTATCCACCAGAAAATGGCCGGATCGAATCCCGCCGGTTCCGGCGGCCTGATGTCGTGCAGCATTTCCGGAACGGCGGGCTGGTCCGGCGTTCCGGGAGCCGCCGGGAGCGGCGCATCCGGGGCTGTCCGGGCGGAAACGGTCTTCACCCGGAAAAGAAATCCCGCCAGTATGGCGCACATCATCAGGAAATACATGGTCACCGCCGCCAGCGCTCCCGGATATGGAAATACCGGATCAGAACGTCTGCCACCTCTTCGGTGGTGCTCATTTCTATACAGTCAATGTCCGACGCCCGCAGCAGGTCCAGTGTCTTCCGGTAGGAGCGCATTTTCTGCTCCGCAAACCGGAGCCGGGTCCGTTCATCCGATGCATCCAGCAGCACCGTCTGCCCGGTTTCAAAATCCCGGACGCAGAGGATACCGGCTTCGGGCAGAACAAAGTCGCCGGGATCGGACAGCAGTACACCGATCAGTTCATGCTTCCGGGAGACCACCCGGAGGGGCCGGTCGAACTGGTGATCCAGAAAATCGGATATCAGAAACGCCACCGTCCGTTTCCGGGACACCCGCCCCAGCCAGGCGACCGCCTCGTGAATATCGGTTCCCGTTCGTGCCGGTTCAAAGGAGAAGATTTCCCGGATCAGCCGCCAGACATGTGCCGCGCCCTTTTTGGGCGGAATGTACTTCTCCACCTGATCGGTAAAGAGGATTGCCCCGACCCTGTCATTGTTCCGGATGGCATTGAAGGCGAGAATCGCAGCCGTTTCCGCAGCGGTCTCCCGCTTCAGACGATCCGCCGTGCCGAAATTGCCGGACGCGCTCATGTCCACCAGAAGCGTCACCACCAGTTCCCGTTCTTCCCGGTACCGCTTGATGTAGGGACGGCCCAGCCGGGCCGATACCTTCCAGTCGATGCTCTTGACCTCATCCCCCG
>JBEPXL010000835.1:0-1934 GCA_041641935.1 Desulfobacteraceae bacterium
GGGAGACTGAAATCTGGCGTTGGTCACCTGAACCCTCTGATACAGGCGGAAGGTATAGACAATCTGCTGGCCCTCATAGGGAGTTTCATCGGAAATGGATGCATCCACAAAGACATCCTCTTCCGCTGCGGCCTGCCGGGAGCGGGATTCCACCTGAATGGGAATCGAATCGGTCCGGTAGGTTTTTCCGTCAATCCGCACCGGCAGGGACGGAATTTCATAGGTACCTTCCTTCAGGGGAATCAGGGTATAGGTATAGACCTTCTGCCGCATGATCCGGGTGTTGACGATGTTGATGCTGCTGCTGGTTCCCCGGGAGATGATCTTGAATCCCTGAATCGGATCGATATCCACCTCACCGTCCCCGTCGCGTATGGAGACTTCCAGTTTGAGGGATTCTCCCAGCGCAACCCGGGTCCGGTCCACGGTTGCATCCACCTCCGGAGCGGCCTGCGCCGTTCCCGCCGTCAAGAACAGAAACAGAAGCGCGCTGATGATCATTGCCTGTTTCATTACCAGTCCTTCTCCACCTGTCGTTCCTGATACATGGGAATCATTGCCTTTCCGGGCTGATCCTTGAGCCGGTTCAGGATGGCCTCGGCAGGATTCGGCCTCCGGTCTCCGGCAGATTCGGGCTGCGTCTCAGCAGTCTGCTGCTGCTGTCCCCGTGCAGGCTGCGGTGGTTCCTCTTCATTTCCCTTCTGCTGTTCCTGCTGATGGCGGTCCGGCATTTCATCTCCGAACTCCGGACGGTTGGCCTTCTCTTCGGGATTACCGGGTTCCCGGTTCTGCTGATCTTCCGTCTGCTGATCTTCCTTTTTCTGCTGTTCCTGCTGATCACCCGGTGAGGAATTCTGTTCTTCTTCCGACTTCTCCTGCTGGTCCTGCTGATTCCCTTCCTGCTGTTCGGATTTTTCCTTTTCTTCCGGTTCTTCGGACTTTTCCTGCTCCTGCTCCTGTTCCTGATTCTCCTGACGCTGTTTCCGCCGTTCCATCTCCTCTTTCATCTTTTGGGCCAGCGCCCGGTTTTCAATGGCCTGCTGATCTCCGGGATCGATTTTGAGGGCCTCGTCATAGCTCTGAATCGCCTGATCATAGTCCTGCCGCTGAAAATGGGCATTTCCCAGATTGTACCAGGCCTTCTGTTTCAGTTCCGGCTGTTCCGTGTCGAGGACCGTTTTGAAATTCCGGGCGGCCTCTTCATAGTTTTCCAGTCTGTAGTAGGCATTGCCGATGTTGTACAGAATCCGCGGGTTATCCGGATTTTCAATCTGGGCATTGACAAAGGACCGGAGCGCCTCTTCATACGCGCCGGCTTCATAGGCAGAAAGCCCCTCCCGCATGGGATCGGCCCCCCAGGACGGCGGCGCATGCAGGGCCAGCACCATGATTCCGGCAATCAACATCAGTCCCGTGTTTCCCCTGCGGACCTTGTGTACCGTGTGTACCGTCGATAAAAAAAGCTCTGCCAGCAGGGCCAGAACCGCCGGGAAAAGTACCCACTGGTACCGGTCCTCCCAGACCTGCCTGCGGCCCCCGGCCAGCGTCGTCTGTTCCATTTTCCCGCGAATCTCCCGGCTGTAAATGGCATCCAGATCCATATCCCCGGCCACCGAACGGACATAGGCGCCCCCCGTGATCAGGGCCATCTGTTTCAGGGTTTCCTCATCCAGACGGGACACAATAATGTTGCCGGACCGGTCTTTCCGGAATCCCCCTTCCGGGTCCGGAACCGGAACCCCTTCCTCACTCCCGACACCGATGCTGAACAGTTTCACCCCTTTTTCCTTTGCCGCTTCCGCCGCTTCAACCGGACGGGCTTCCCCGGTATTTTCCCCGTCCGTGATCAGGATGATGGCTTTTTCCGTATCGGCTGTTTCTTCAAACCCGGCGAGCGCGGTCAGCACCGCGCCGGAAATATCGGTTCCGCCGAC
>JBEPXL010000836.1:0-1933 GCA_041641935.1 Desulfobacteraceae bacterium
AAGCCAGGCATCGGCCAGGTCGAGGATGACGGTTTCACCGTCCCCGATGACCATGGCGTCAAAGAAATCGGCCACCGGCTCCGGGTTGTTGGTGCAGGGGCCTCCGGCAATGACAACCGGATGGGTGTCATTCCGGTCTGCCGCCAGAAACGGGATATCCGCCAGGTCCAGCAGGGTCAGGATGTTGGTGTAATCGAGTTCGTACAGGAGGCTGAACCCGATGATGTCGAACCGGTTCAGCGCTGCACCCGATTCCAGGGTGCTCACCGGCAGCCCGGCGGAGCGGAGTTTTTCCTCCATGTCCGGGGCCGGTGAAAAAATCCGTTCGGCGGCGATATCATCCCGGCGGTTCAGGATGTCGTAGAGAATCTGAAGCCCGAAGTGGGACGTACCGATTTCATAGAGATCGGGAAAGGCCAGCGCAATCCGCAGACGGACCCGGTCCAGGTCTTTTTTGACCCGGTTGATCTCTGTTCCCAGATAACGGCTCGGTTGCTCCACCAGGGGCAAGATATCTTGTAAGTCTTCTAAGTTCATGGTATGAATGAAAAATATGTCAAAATCAAAATGGTCAATAGAATAGTAAACATCCAATCAAGAATTGCAAACCTTCATTCTAATGTAAATTGGTGAAAATGACAAAGCGTATTTTGAATTTGAACCCCCTTTCGGCATTTTTTTTCTGCTGGCTGGCCTTTCTTTCGGTTGCTGTACCGGAGGCGGCTTCGGTCAGCCGGGAGAATGCCGTTGTTCGCGCGGTGCGGAAGGTGAGCCCGGCGGTGGTCAACGTAAGTTCGGAATTTCCGAGCAGGAGAGAAATTTCTCCTTTTGAGGGGGATCCCCTGTTTGAGCGTTTTTTCCGGGATTTTTTTGATTCCGGCAGGGAACACCGGTATCAGCGCAGCAGCCTCGGATCGGGTGTGATCATCGACGGAAGAAAAGGCCTGATCCTCACCAATGCCCATGTCATCACCCGGGCCGCGACCATCAAGGTCACCCTCAATGATGAGCGGGAATATGAAGCCTCCGTTGTGGGGGCGGACTCGGATTCGGATCTTGCCGTCCTCCGTATTCAGGCGGAGAAAACCCTTCCGGCGGTTCCCATGGGCCGCTCGGACGATCTGATGATCGGCGAGGATGTGATCGCCATCGGAAACCCCTTCGGCTTTTCCCATACCGTCACCACAGGCGTCATCAGCGCGCTGAACCGGTCCATCCGGGCCAACAATACGGTCTACCATGATTTCATCCAGACCGATGCCTCCATCAATCCCGGCAACAGCGGCGGCCCCCTGCTGAACATCAACGGCGATCTGATCGGTGTCAACACCGCCATCTATGCCCAGGCCCAGGGGATCGGTTTTGCCATTCCCATCAACAAGGCCAAGCGGATAGTGGCCGACCTGATCCAGTACGGGGAAGTGCCCCAGACCTGGATCGGCATCACGGTGCAGGACATTACCGCACGGATGGCCCACTACCTGAACCTGCCGGACCGCAACGGTGTGCTGGTACAGTCGGTGGAGCCGGGAAGTCCGGCCCGCAAAGCCGATATTCAGGACGGCGATATACTCCAGTCCCTCGGCGGCATCGATATCCGCTCCACCGAAGACTTCAACAGCGTGGTCCGGGGATTCACCTCCGGCGAAACCGTGCGGATGACCCTGCTGCGGGAAGGGAAACCGGTCCGGCGGTCGATCCGGGCGGAAATTTTTCCGGCGGAGCAGGCTGCGGGGCTGGGCTACAACCTTCTGGGGATCCGGGTGCAGAACGGGCCGTCGGGGCAGGGGGTGATGGTGACCGAAGTGCGTCCCCAGTCCTATCTGGACCAGATCGGTGTCCGTGCCGGGGATACGATCCGGCAGATCGATGAAATCACGCTGGCGGACGTGAAGGACTTTGAACGGGCCATGGTCCGGTACCGGAACCAGCC
>JBEPXL010000837.1:0-1927 GCA_041641935.1 Desulfobacteraceae bacterium
ATTCCGACTATCTCCACCCGGTCAGTGAAACCCTGCTGCTGGGAATCGGAAAGGATGCCGTACCGGATACCGCTTCGGATGACTTCGGCGGACGGGGCGCCTGGTATCAGGGCGTCAAACTCACCCTGTTTGATATTTCCGACCCGACTGATCCAAAAGAGGTCGATTCCGTTATCCTCGGTAAACGGGGAACCGAGTCCGATGCCCTGTATGACCATCATGCCCTGGCCTGGCTTCCGGCGACGGAAGACCACCCGGCGCGACTGGCCCTGCCGGTCCGCCTTCACAATACGGCACTGCCCGAAGTGCCGAACACGCCCTGGGCCCACTACGGCTGGACCCATACCGGTCTCTATCTGTTTGATATCGAAACCGGTGATGATCCGGAAATCGACAACCGGGGACGCATGATCGTCGCGGCCCGTTCCGATGACCGTCCCGGTGAGAACTGGTGGTACGGATACGGTGCTTCCGACCGGGCGGTTCTGCTGGGAGACAGTGTCCATTATGTACACGGCGATGCGGTATGGTCCGCGAGCTGGGGACTGGCGACGGATATGGTGGGGCCGGAGTAGGACGGAGTTGAAGATCGCTTCTTCCATTGCAGAACTGCTTTTCATGGCCGGGGATGATCACCCCGGCCATGAATATTGTTCTGGTTTAACGGAACCAGGGAAATTGCCTGAACGCCGGCTGCACATGGCGGACTCCGGCCTGGATCATGAAAAGAGAGGATCCCATGAAGAAGTGTCAGGCTTTTTTTCTGCGTCTCATTACAATAATACCTGCGCCTGCAGCGAACAGGGCACATGCACCTGTCAGCAGGATGAATACCGGACCTGCCTTTCCTGTAACTACCGTCAGCCTCTCATTTACCGCTGTTGTCGGGACAAGAGAATTTCCTTCTCGTGTGCCGAACTTGATTTTTTCAACGGCCAGCATGGTATTTCCCGGTGCTTTGGCCCTGAAGGTGATGTGCGCCAGTGTGCCGTTTCCCCCTGCTTCAGGAGCCGGGTTGAGCATACTCATGGAATAATAAATGTGGCCGCTCTGATTGTCGGCATGGTTTTGAAGGGAAAAGTGGGATTGAGCGAGATCAAAAAAATCACCCGGTTTGATCTGAATGATATCATTTTCACCTTTTATATCTGTGACTTCCAGAATATCCGGGTCAAAGGTAAGGATCATTTCAGCTCCGTATACCGGTGGAATGTCACTGACCTGAATGGCGGCGGTGATGCTTTCTCCGGGTTTTGGGGATGTGTTTTGGGTAATAATTTCTAAAAGCGGAGAGGCTGAGGCATGGGAAAGAGTTATGGAGAGAAAAAACAGACATAGATAGAAATATCTGAAGCGTTTTGTCATGACTTGACTCCTGCTGTGAATGGCAGATGGGCACGGAGTGTGTCCATCTGATGATCTGTAACAACATGGGTTTATCTTTTCCAATAGCGGGGGGCAGAAATTACTTTTCTGCCCCCCGGTGCTGTTCAGAGAATCCGGTCAGATTTTCCAGTGGCTGCCAAGCAGGGCCATATCCTGAATACTGATGGTGCTGTCAGCTTTTATATCTGCACGGGGATCATACCCCTCGTCTCCTTCTGATAATCCATAGCTGTTTGAGAGGAGGGTAAAGTCGGCGATGTCAATGACACCGTCTTTGTTCAGGTCTGCCAGTTCGGTGTTGAGGATTTCCATGTCCAGGCTGACCGGGTCTTCCACACTGTCTACGGTCTCTGTTGCGCTGAATCCATCTTTGGTCGCGATGATGGTGAAGGACTCGCCGGGGTTGAGGTCCCGGAGGTCTTCAAAGCGGTAGTTCCCGTTTTCGTCTGTGGTCACGGTGGATTCGTTGCCGCCGATGGAGAGGGTCACTTCGGCCCCGGCAACCGGTGTGCCGTCCACATAGGTGATCTGGCCTTCGATG
>JBEPXL010000838.1:0-1920 GCA_041641935.1 Desulfobacteraceae bacterium
CCGGTGGACCATCCGGGAAGATATCCGGATTCACACTGTTCTTTCTCCGACCGTTTCCCTGGTTCATGCGGACGCGGGGCAGATGGAGCAGGTGATTATGAACCTTGCGATCAATGCCCAGGACGCGATGCCGGAAGGAGGTGTTCTTACCATTGAAACCGCCGCTGTAGAACTGGATGAGAGCTATGCTGCACAGCATTCGAGCGTTCGACCTGGACAATATGTGCAGCTTGCCATCAGCGATACGGGCATCGGCATGGATGCGGAAACACAGAAATGCATTTTTGAGCCGTTTTATACCACAAAGGAGAAAGGAAAAGGGACCGGGCTCGGGCTGGCGACCGTTTTCGGCATTGTAAAGCAGCATGGCGGCAACATATGGGTCTACAGTGAGCCGGGCGGGGGAACGACATTCCGGATTTATCTGCCGGAATATGAAGGCGTTTTCGAAACCGTACCATCACCTCCTGCTGCTGCGGAACCGGTCGGAGGCGATGAAACGGTGCTGCTGGTGGAAGACGATGATATGGTAAGACAGATTTTTCAGGCCATGCTGGAAAGCCTCGGCTATCGTGTCATGAGCATGGCCACAGCCGAGGCCTGTCTCAACTGGCTTGAAAACGGAGCGAATACCGTGGATCTTCTGCTCACGGATGTGGTCATGCCGGATATGAACGGCAGGGAACTCTCTGTGGTGATAAGCCGCTTCCTGCCGCAGATCAAAGTGCTTTTCATGTCCGGCTATACCGATGATGTGATCGCGGAATGCGGTGTCCTGCAGCCGGGAATTCATTTTCTCCAGAAACCCTTTTCCCGGCAGGCGCTGGCGGAAAAGCTCCGCGATGTCCTGCGGTGAGCCGTTTCCGGAGCGCCCGGTGCATCCTCCGGCCGGACGTTATTGCCGGGCGGCCGCTTTCACAGGAGAAGAACGCTTTTTCCGGAATTTCGGCTTTGTCTTCCGGATTCCGGTCTTTTCCTTTGTCTGATCCACATAATTGACATGAACCTGACGGCCGTCCAGACTGGCCCCTTTCAGGCTTTTCAGCACCTTTCCGGCGACGCTTTTTTCGATCTCGAAGAATGAAAACTCCCGTTTCATGTCAATGTTGCCCACCTTGTCCGATGAAATCGCCGCGTTGTCACAGACCAGCCGGAGGATGGCCCCTTCCTTGAGTTTGTCCATCCTGCCGACATTGATGAAAAACCGCTGGGTTTTGTACCGGGACCGCCGTACCGGTCTGGCGGGTTTGTCATGGACCTTCTTCGGGGAGACACTGATATCCCCTGCATCCTTGTAGTCTTCCAGAAACCGGCTCACTTCAGCGGAGACAAAGCGCTGAATCAGTTCTTCCCTGCTGTAACCGCTCAGGGCGTCATAAATCGCCGGAAGATATTGTTCAATCTCCTTCCGGTTTACATCCTGCTGCACCATCTTTCCGATCATGGTTTCGATCTGCTTTTCACAGATGGCACAGCCGTCAGGCAGTTTGTCGAACACGAACCGGATGCCGTTTTCGCGCTCCAGATCACGGATTTTCCGGACTTCCTTTGTATTGACCAGGACAATGGCATCCCCGGATTTTCCCGCTCTGGCCGTTCTGCCGCTCCGGTGGGTGTACCGCTCCGATTCGTCGGGCAGCCGGTAGTGGATCACATGGGTAATATCGTCCACGTCGAGCCCCCGTGCCGCCACATCGGTGGCGACCAGCACCTGAAGTGATTTTTCCCTGAATTTTTTCATCACATGATTCCGCTGGGCCTGGGACAGATCGCCGTGGAGGGCGTCGGCATTGTAGCCGTCCTTTACCAGCTTTTCCGCCACCTGCCGGGTTTCCTCGCGGGTGCGGCAGAAGATCAGTCCGAAGAAATCCGGGACATAATCGACAATCCGCTTCAGGGCGGTATACCGGTCCTTTTCCC
>JBEPXL010000839.1:0-1913 GCA_041641935.1 Desulfobacteraceae bacterium
CGAGTATTATCCGGAACCCGGCAAGGCACTGGGTATCCAGATCGATTACAATCCCAGCCGGATCGGTCTCCGGTATCCGGTGGAGATCGGCATGGCCGGAGACAGTGCGGCAACCCTGCGTGAACTGATTCCTCTCCTGAAACGGAATGAGAGCAGGAGTTTCCTGGAAACCGCCCAGAAGAACATGAAGGAATGGTGGGAGCTGATGGAAACCAGGGGAACCGTGGATTCCAAGCCGATGAAACCCCAGGTCGTGGCATGGGAACTGGGCAAGCGCCTTAAAGAGAATGCCATTGTCTCCTGTGACTCCGGAACCATCGCCACCTGGTGGGCCCGTCAGATTCCGGTCCGGCGCGGACAGATGCACACCGTTTCCGGAACCCTGGCCACCATGGCCTGCGGTCTTCCCTATGCCGTTGCCGCCCAGGTGGCCTATCCGGACCGTCAGGTGGTCGCCTTTGTGGGGGACGGCGGCTTTTCCATGCTCATGGCCGAAATGTCCACCTGTGTCAAATACAACCTGCCGGTCAAGGTCGTCGTCATCAAGAACAACACACTGGGCCAGATCAAGTGGGAACAGATGGTCATGCTGGGCAATCCGGAGTTCGGGTGCGAACTGGAGAACATGGACTACGCCGGTGTCGCCAGAGCCTGCGGGGCAAAGGGGTATACCATCGACGATCCGGCCCACTGCGGTTCGATTCTGGAAGAAGCACTCAACACACCCGGACCCGCGGTAATCGATGCCGTTGTGGATCCCCATGAACCACCGCTGCCGGCCAGCGTTTCCATGAGCCAGGCAAAGGAATTCGCGGCGGCTCTGGCCAAGGGTACACCGTATCGCGGAAAGATTGCGATGACGATTCTTTCGGACAAGGTCCGGGAAATGATCTGAGGCGGATATGAATCAGAACAGCCAACACCCCCTGGACAGACCGGGTGCAAAGATTGAAATCCCGGTCCGGGATCTGACGGTGTCGGCCTGCACCGTGCCGACCGATTCTCCGGAAGCCGACGGAACCCTGACATGGGAGAAGACGACCATTGTCATTGTCGAAGTAAAGGCAGGGGACAAACAGGGCATGGGTTTCACCTATGCAGGCACACCGGTTGCCGTCTTCATCCGGGATATCCTGGCGGATCTGGTCCGGGGACAGGATGCTATGGCCATCCCCGGCATATGGGACGCGATGCTCCGGAAAGTTCGCAATCACGGCCTCCCCGGTGTGGCTGCCATGGCCGTTTCGGCGGTGGATGTGGCCCTGTGGGATCTCAAGGCGCGGCTTCTGGAGCTGCCCCTCGTTTCCCTGCTCGGGGCGGTGCGGGACGGAATACCGGTTTACGGAAGCGGCGGCTTTACTTCCTATACGGTGAAACAACTGCAGGAACAGCTCGACGGGTGGACGGAGAAGGGGATTTCCCGGGTGAAAATGAAAATCGGTACGCATCCCGGCCAGGATATGGACCGGGTCCGTGCCGCCCGGGAAGCCATCGGTCCGGACAATGACCTGTTTGTGGATGCCAACGGCGCGTATACCCGCAAGCAGGCGCTGATGTTTGCCGAGGCGTTTGCCGGACTCGGGGTGAAATGGTTTGAAGAGCCGGTTTCCTCCAACGACCTGCAGGGACTCCGGCTCCTCCGGGACCGGGCGCCGGCGGTGATGGATATCACGGCAGGAGAATACGGGTATGATCTCTGGTATTTTCAGCGGATGCTGGACGCCCAGGCGGTGGATGTGCTGATGGTGGACGGTTCACGGTGCGGCGGAATTACCGGGTTCATGAAGGCCGCCGCCCTTGTCGAGGCCTATCAGCTGCCGCTGTCTGCCCATACGGCGCCATCGATTCATGCCCATGTCTGCTGTGCTGCATCCCCCGCAGTTCATGTGGAGTATTTCCATGATCATGTCCGC
>JBEPXL010000840.1:0-1913 GCA_041641935.1 Desulfobacteraceae bacterium
AAAGCATGACCCGCTTCCACCACTTCGTGCTCGACTTGCTGGATTCCCAGGCTGGTCAGACGGACCATGGGCGGCAGGGCGAAAATCACCGTGGCCAAGATGCCGGGCACATTCCCGATGCCGAAAAACATGATGGCCGGGATGAGATACACGAAACTGGGGATGGTTTGCATGCCGTCCAGGATCGGCCGAAGCACCGTATCGAACCGCTTGTATTTGGCCGCCAAAATGCCGGTCGGCAGCCCCAGGGCCACCGACACCAACACGGATGTGGCCACCAGCGCCATGGTCGCCATACCTTCCATCCAGAGATCCAAAGCGCCTAGCAGAAAAATGCAGACGAATGTCATGACCCCCACCCGTCTTCCCGATACCAGCCAGGCGATGACGGTCAGGGCGATCAACATCACCGGCCAGGGAATGACCTGGAAAAACCAGTTGATGTTGACCAGGATGAATTCGACCACCGCTTTGATGCTGTCGAAAACAGTCGAAAAATGGTCGGTCAGCCAGGTGACGACCAGGTCGGCCCAGCGTCCGACGGGGATTCGGATCGGAAATTCCATATAATGCCACTCCTAAATTGGTTATGCCGAGGTGAGCGCCGTCAGAAGGATCTCACGGGTGATGATGCCCTTGATCCGTCCCTGGTCGTCATTGACCACGATCGGCACTTTGGAATCCGCTCCCAGCTGCAACAATTCTTCCAGAAACGTATTCGTCGTCGCCGTTTCCAATGGAAATCGACACTGGTATGCATCCGTGGGGCAAGGGGATTGCGGGTCTGTCTCTATTTCACCGAGCCGATAATAATCGATGATTTTGATCACCCGGTTGTTTTCATCCACCAGAAAATTGAACCGGTCTCTGGCTTCTTCCATGTTGTTTCGAATCGACTCCAACGTCATGTCCTTGCTCTGCAGCCAGGGATCGGGGCTTTCCATGATGTCGTGTGCGGTGATGAATTTGATCTTGGGCAGATCTCGGACGAACTCTTCCACGTACCCGGGCGCCGGATGCAGAACAATGTCCGCCGGCCGGCCTTGCTGAACGATGGCGCCGTCTTTCATGATGGCGATATGCCCGGCGATGCGCAGGGCTTCGTTAAGATCATGGGTCACGAAAAGAATCGTTTTCTGAACCTGTTTAATCAGACTGACGAACTCGTCCTGAAGCTGGCGCCGGATCAAAGGGTCCAACGCGCTAAAGGCTTCATCCATCAGAAGGATTTCGGGATCCGGGGCCAGCGCCCGGGCCAGTCCGACCCGTTGCTGCATGCCGCCGCTGAGTTCGTAGGGATAGCTGTTTTCCCAGCCTTTGAGTCCCACCAGCTCGATTGCTTCCAAGGCGCTCCGTTCTCGTTCCGCTTTGGATACGCCTTGAATTTCCAAACCGAACGCCACATTGGCGATCACTTTGCGGTGGGGAAGCAAGGCGAAGTGCTGAAAGACCATGCCTGTCTTCGCCCGTCTGAATTCCCGCAACTGGTTTTGGGTTAATTGCGTGATATCCTGATCATCGATCGATATCGTCCCGGCCGTCGGCTCGTGCAAGCGGTTCACACAACGAAGCAGGGTCGATTTTCCGCTGCCGGACAAACCCATCAGACAATAAATTTCACCCCGCTCCACTTTGAAGTCGGCCTGCCGGGCGCCGACCACACAGCCGGTTTCATCGAGTCTCTGAACCTTATCCATATCCTGGTATTCGGACCAGTTTTCGATGATCCGCTGGGGGTTGGGTCCGAACACCTTCCAAACATTTTCACAGACAATTTTGAAGCTTTTTTCATTCACGAAAGTCACCGCGTTTTACATCGGTACCGCTGTTGCGAGAGAGGGAGAAGGTCTCGAACCCGGAAACCGGGATCGAGACGCGGATTAAGCGGATTATTCGATGCCCTTGAGCCAATC
>JBEPXL010000841.1:0-1912 GCA_041641935.1 Desulfobacteraceae bacterium
CGGAACCATCACCGCCAGCGATCTGCTCTACCATGAACTGCTGAAGTTCAGGGAGCGGACCGGCGTCAAGCTGGTGGTCTCCATGATGGACCTTGCCACCTCCGGCGGCTACTATATTTCCCTTCCGGCGGACCGGATCATGGCCCATCCCACCACCATCACCGGCTCTGTGGGCGTGGTATTTCTCCGGCCCGTGGTGGCGGAACTGCTGGGGAAACTGGGCGTGGAGGTCAATTCCTACACCACCGGCAAGAACAAGGACATGGGCTCACCGTTCCGCCGGATCACGCCCGAAGAACAGGAAATGCTCCAGAACCTGATCGATGACATGGGAAAGCGGTTCCTGAACCTGGTCGCCCGGCACCGTCAACTGCCCGAAGGCGCGCTGGACCGGATTGCAACCGCCCGCATCTTTCTGGCCGACGAGGCAAAGGCGCTGGGGCTGATCGATGACATCGGCTATCTGGATGACGCACTCGATCTGGCAAAAGAGCTGGCCGGACTCCCGGAAAACGCACGGGTGGTGGTCTACCGGAGAACGGAATTCCCCGAAGACAATATCTACAACACCGCTTCGACCCGTCAGGACGGAACCCCCTCCGCCCTGATCCACATGAATCTGCCGGAGATATTTCCTGCATGGAATGCCGGATTCTATTATCTGTGGCCCCAGGCACTCACGGTGGAATAAACCGGTGGACCGGTGAAATGAAAAAAGGGTGGCATCCCCCGGGCTGTTGTGGTATTTTCCGGTATCTGAAGTGGAGTGATACAGGGAGTTTACCCGTCTCTGCCGGTTCCCGCACCGGTCTGCCGGAAAGGTATCCGGGCGAATCGGCAGGTGCAAGGCGGCCCGGTTCCAGTGAGCGGATGGGGTGTGAGGGCGATGAATCAGAGCGCAGTGCAGGACAAAAAAGAAGTGATCCGGCAGCGGATCGAAACCCGCATCGAGGCCGGTCGCAATCCGCAGCTTGCCCGGTGGCATGGCACCCTGGAAACCTTTTTTGAGGATGTGGCGGCGGATCTGGTTCCCGGCGAACTGGTCACACTGGAAGACATGAGCCCCGAGGAGGAAACCCCCTTCAACCGGCTCCTCATGGTGCTCGACCTGCCGCCCTTTGTCTGGGCGGTGTATCTGCCGTCCCGCCTTGCCCGCACCATTACCCCGCCGCCGGGGGAGCGCCCGCCGAAACCGCTTTCCGGCAATGTCTGCAAAGTCCTGACCACCTGGGAGGGGGACTGCATCCGTATTCTGGTCTCCGAGATGACCGAAGGCCGTTCGGTGATCAATGTCTTCGAGGACGGCAGCCTGCTGGCCAGTCACAACTACCAGAGCATGGAAGAATGCCTGAGTGATATTTCAAAGATCATCTGGATCCACTTCCGCCACCGGGAGCGGTGGGGAGAAGATGATTTCGCCCGCTATACCGAGGGCTGGTTCTACCGCAGCGCCACCCAGAAGCTGATCAGCCTGCCCATCAATCCCAGCTATTCCTACATTCACAATCCCGTACTGGTCGGGCTCAACATCGTCTCCGCCATTTACCGGCTGATGCGGGCCACACTCAACCGGATGACCGAAGACGTGGAGGACACCATCCGGCGGGCCAATGAGGTCAACCAGTACAATCCCGAAACGGTTCCCCTCACCCGGAACGGCCTGGCGGAGAAAGAGGAAGATCAGTGCCGGTCGTTCAGAATCTTTCTCGACAGCAAGCTGCTGGGACTGCTCAAGCTGCTGCGGGGGTACCGGATCGTCAACTTCAGGGCCTTTTCCCCTTCCGAGCAGCTTCAGTTCAAGATCATGTTTCCCCGGATGGTGGAAGAGAGCTATCAGACCTTCATGGAGCGGGTATAGATGGCGCTTTCGGATCTCCGGTGGCTCATCATCGGCGGCGGCATTCACGGGACC
>JBEPXL010000842.1:0-1911 GCA_041641935.1 Desulfobacteraceae bacterium
CCATTCCCCTTTCCCTGAAAGAGGCATGGCAGGATGTGATCCGCCCCGTACTGGATGAGGTTGTGGAAGCGCTGACGGCCAAGGCGGACGCCTGGCGGGATGTGCCGATGCTGGCCCGCACCCACGGTCAGCCGGCCTCGCCCACCCGGCTGGGGAAAGAGATTTATGTTTTCGTGGACCGGCTGAACCGGCAGATGGACCCGCTGGAGACGGTTCCGTTTTCGGCAAAATTCGGCGGCGCGACGGGGAACTTCAATGCCCATGCCGTCGCCTATCCCGGGGTGGACTGGATCGCCTTTGCCGATCAACTCATCAATGATGTGCTGGGGCTTCACCGCTCCCAGGTGACCACGCAGATTGAACACTATGACAATCTGGCTGCTTTTTTCGACAACCTGAAACGGATCAACACCATCCTCACCGATCTGGCCCGGGACTTCTGGAGCTATATTTCATTGGAATATTTCAAGCAGAAGATCAAGGCCGGCGAGGTCGGGTCATCGGCCATGCCCCACAAGGTCAATCCCATCGATTTTGAAAACGCCGAAGGGAATCTGGGAATCGCCAACGCCCTGTTTGAACACCTGGCGGCCAAGCTCCCCATCTCCCGCCTGCAGCGGGATCTGACCGACTCGACCGTAATCCGGAACGTGGGCGTTCCTCTGGCCCATACCGTCATCGCATTCCGGTCCCTGCTCCGGGGGCTGGACCGGGTGATCATCAACCAGGCAAAAATATGTGGAGATCTATCTGATAACTGGGCGGTGGTGGCCGAAGCGATTCAGACGATTCTGCGGCGGGAAAACTATCCCCACCCCTTTGAAGCCCTCAAGGGCCTGACCCGGACCAACGAGCGCGTCAGCCGGGAGACATTCCGGCAGTTCGTGGAGAGTCTGGACCTGTCCGATTCTGTGAAAGAGGAACTGCTGCAGATAACGCCGGAGACCTATCTGGGAATCTGTACGTTCTGAAGAATTTCCGCTCTCTCTGCCGGCCGGAGAGAGCGGAAACCGTTCTGGCGGTTATCTCTTCGCCTCCTTCTTCTGTTTTTTCCGGGCTTCTCCGGCCGAGGCAAGATAGATGGCGAACAGGATCAGCGAACCGCCGACGAATTTGTAGATGGTGAGCCCTTCATTGAAGAGAAGATACGCCAGGATTGTGCTGCCGATGGGTTCGCCCAGCAGGCTGACGGCAATGGTGCTGGCGCTGAACCATTTGAGGGACCAGTTGTAACTGGTGTGGCCGATCAGCTGGGGAATGAGCGCCATAGCCCAGAAGGCCATGATGGTATTGCCGCTGAACCCGGTGACCGGGAGTCCCATTGCCAGTACAATGACCCAGAGAATCACCGCCGCACTGCCGTAGCAGACCATGATATAGGCGACCAGAGAGAGTTTCCGCCGCAGGTTCCGCCCCAGCAGCAGATAGACCGCCGCGCAGACACTTCCCAGCAGTGCCAGAAAATCCCCCCGCAGAGCGCCGCCACCGGTGGCGAAATCACCGAAACCGATGACGACCCCGCCCGCCACGCTGATCAGGATACTGACAATGGCGACGGTCCGGAGCCGTTCCCCTGTGATCAGCGGGGTCAGAATCCCCACCCAGAGGGGATTGGTATTGACCAGCACCACGCTGTTGGTCACGGAGGTATAGTCGAGAGACGAGATCCAGGTGGCAAAGTGGAGGGCCAGAAAAAGCCCGGAGAGCATCGCCAGCCGCAGGTCGGACAGGGAGAGGGATTTGAGTTCATCCCTGGCGGTATACCAGGCGACGGGCAGGAGAATGAGGCTTGCCAGCCCCACCCGGTAGGCGGCGATCACCAGGGCGGGCGCTTCACCGGCCAGCCGGGCGAAGATGGCCCCGGTGGAAACAGCGCAGACGCCGACGATCAGCGCGAGATAGGGATTGAAC
>JBEPXL010000843.1:0-1905 GCA_041641935.1 Desulfobacteraceae bacterium
AGTTGAGGACGCAGTTACAGGAAAAACTGATCTGCTCGGCTTTTTCTGTGGGCATTTTCGTTGTAAATTCGGAAACATAATCTCCCACCGGCCGGGCGTGCCTGTATTCCACATGCTGGAAGACCGGCGCGTAAAAATGAACAATACCGTTTTCCGTGTCCACCTGCTGAAAACTGATGTTGACCTGTACGCCATAGTAATCGGCAACCAGCGGCAGTTTGGTATCGTACTGGTTTTCCGTCAGATAGGCGGCCAGATTGACCGGCTTTCCGTTAACGTAAGCCTCTCTTGCGCTGAACCCGTCCTCCGCGAAGGTGATGACATCCCCTTCACTCTGTTCAAATATATTCAGGATCCCCAGATCGGCCACCTTTTCCCCCGGCAGTGTCACCTGCATCACCACCGCCGCATCCTCCAGGGCCGTTCCTGTTCTGCCGTTGAAAACCTTCGGGTTAACCTTTCCGATATCTTCCGTCCGCACACCGGCAATCCAGCCGATCAGGGGGTGGACGGCAAACTCCTCAAATCCGGGGGCATTGAGTGCAAAGGTGAAATGGGTACTGCTCATTCCCGGAATAATAATGAAGCAGAAACTGTTTTCCGGTGCATCTTTATAGACATTCCCGATATTCTTTTCATCATAAACGCGGATGGACGCATCGGCAACAAACGCCGGAAGCTCTGTGACACAGATGCGCTCCTGTGTGAAGAGGCCGCCGGTTTCGCTCATGAAATAGGGGCTGGTTCCGCCGATCCAGTTTCCGGGCGGCAGTTTCGACAGCACCGCTTCATCGCCCGCCAGCAAAAGGGTTTTTCCATCAGCGATTTTCTGTTCGACCTCACGGACATCATACATGACTCGATTCATAGTTCTTTCCTTCTATCCCAGTATTTTCTTTAGGTCTCTTTGTACGGACGGCATCCTGACATTTCTGGCAAAGACTTCCCGAAGCTCCCTTGCGCCCGCATCGATGATTTCGGGACTGGGATTATGGCTGATCTTGACCATCAAATGGCCCAGAAGGATTTTTGCCGCCACAAAGTCAAACTGATATTTGACCTTTCCGGTGACGATATTCCGCCAGACAGGATCGGTTTCAGACGGGATTTTCAAAGACATACGCTACATTCCTTACCTGATGGTTGACATTGATCAAACGACAGTTGTTATATGCAGGAGAATATACCGGTTTTGTGTTCTGTGCTACGGTATTATTCACCAAATCCTGACCTTTAGCAGGAATAAAAAATAAACATGAAATATCTTTTAGCAAAAAATATACAAAAAAGAATGCAGAAAAAACCTTGACCCTGCATATTTTATGGAAGAGGGTAGGGAAGGCCTTTTACAACAGTACATTTTCAAGCCATACGCTATGCAAGGGCACGGAAACAGTGGCAGGACGGCATCCGCCGCGGCAGGGAGGATATACCTGAAACCTCTTTGCGCCGGCACCGGGCACAGATACTCGTCCGGCACATGCAGAAAAATGAAACCGTGCCACATGGATATGGGTCATCCTGACTCACCCGTATCCCCCATTTGGGTCATTTGAACACGGCAGATATGCCAGATGAAAAATGCAGCCTTTTCTGCAGACAAATCAAACAGGAGCCGGAATCTGCAGGGCATACAGAAACAGCCGGATGAACAGTTTCTGCTGAAGGCTTGAATAAGATGTTTTCTTTTCAGTGGCTAAAGGTTCTTTTGATTTTTTATGCCATGCAATCAATAAAAATGCTTTATATAAACCCAAACGAACTTTAGAACACCTATAAACACTCTTCCGACACCATCACATCCAGACAAGGAGGTTTCAGATGAAAAAACTGGTCATGATCTGTTTTCTGTTGATTCCGCTGTTTGCCTGCAGCAGCGCCGATCCCCCCGCCCCCCGCAAGTCA
>JBEPXL010000844.1:0-1904 GCA_041641935.1 Desulfobacteraceae bacterium
ATCCACCGCCACGAAGGAAGTAAAATCGGTCAGCAGGTTATAGGTAAGGCCGAGGGAGACGATACCGGCACGGGTATCGGGTTCACCGGGGTCGGTATTGAAATCGGACAGGCGGGCAATCCGGGTGCGGGCCCAGAGATACCGGAGAGGCCGGTTGATTTCCGTCGGTTCGGTTTCCGATACGTTGAACGTCTGCCGGTACGCTCCGTCACCGGAAGTTCCGGATACGGTAATGGTTCCGTTCCGCTCTCCCCGCCATTTTCCGAAGACGATGACCGGTCGCTTTGCAAAGAGGTCCGGAACCGATGGCGGTTCGATTTCATAGGTTTCAAACCCGTTGAAAGCGACTTCGATTTCCGTCAGCACGGGTGAGGAAATGTATTCCCGGAACTTGCGGGCCACGGACGGTGCTTCAGCCGGACCGGTCACCACAAAGGGCTCTCCCAGTCCCGCTTTTGCCATTCCTTCGATGAGAAACCGGTTGACGCTGCTGCCGATGCCGAAGGCAAAGACATTGGTCCGGTTCAGGTTTTCCTGGATCGATTCAAACACCGCCCGTTCCGCGCTGATGTATCCGTCTGTGACCACCACCATCGTCCGGGAACTTCCCTCCTTCCGGGGCAGTGCCAGTGCCCGGTTCATGGCCTTGAGAAGCTGTGTTCCGCCGCCGCCCTGTTCTCCGTCAATCAGGCGGATCGCGTTAGACAGATTCGCCTGCGTCGCCGGAACCGATGCCGGAGACATTACTTTGGAACCGCCCGCGAACAGGAGTACATTGAAGGTGTCGGTCGCACGCAGATTGCCGATCAGGTCTTTCAGGAGTTCTTTGGCGGTATTGAGGGGAAACCCGTTCATGGAACCGGATACATCCACCACAAAGATGTATTCCCGGTCCGGAATGCTGGCCGGTGTCACCCGCTCGGGTGGCTGGACCATCATCAGAAAGAAGTTCTCTTTTTCGCCTTCATACAGCATCAGGCCGGAGGCGATTTCCTCACCGGCCAGCCGGTACCGGAGGATGAAATCCCGGTTTCCGCCGAAGTCACCGGTATCTGCCAGCCGGATTCCGGCGGTGGATTCGTTCCGGTAGTCAATTTCTGTCTCATGGGAAGGACAGACCGCTTCCTGCAGCGCCATTCCGGTCGAAAGACTGACGGCGATATCGAATTCCGTTTCGGGTTCGCTGCCCTGTTTGAGGTAAGGATTCTGCACCCACTGTTCGCTTGCCGGGGCTCCCGCCGCCGGCATTTCGGAATAGCGCGGCCCGACGACAGTGGGGTAGACAAATTCATAGGTTCCGTCGGTGGGAACCAGAAGTTCGGTGTAGGAGAGTTCCACCGCCACCGTATCCCCCGGCATGATATTGGCGACGGACATGCTGAACACATTGGGCCGGTGCTGTTCCAGCAGGGAGGCGCTCTTTCCTTCCCGTTTCGCGGCCTCATACACCTGCCGGGCTTCCTGCTTTTCCTTTACTACTGCGGTGATCATCCGCTCCCCGATGATCATTTTCATGCCGTGAACCGCCGCACGGGTCGAAGCCGGAAAGATGTATTTCGCGCTGACGGGCTGTGCGCCCTCGTTGGCGTACTGCTGCCGGACCGTGACATCGGCGATGACACCGCTGATATTGACCTGGACCGTGGTGGATTTCAGGGGGAAATGATCCGCGGACGATTCCCCGTTTTCCACAAAGAAATAGGGGGAAAGCGTCTTTTCCAGAGGGTTGTCTTCCTGTGCCCATCCTGCGGTCGCAGAAAGAAAGACAAGGGCCAGTGCCGTGATCAGGGTGATTCTCTTTTTCATGATTACCTCCGTATGCTTTTTGGTGTTCAGGCTGCCGGGTCTGTTTCGCATCCTTTTGGTGCAACAGTAACCTTCACAGATGAAATGATGACGAAGGT
>JBEPXL010000845.1:0-1893 GCA_041641935.1 Desulfobacteraceae bacterium
GGGATTGACCTCGCCGCCCTGATAGCCGCCGACCACCCGGGCCGGAATGTTGGCGGCGCGCATCAGAACGGAAAAGGCCGAAGCATAGTGTTCGCAGTAGCCCTTCCGGGTCTCGAAAAGGAATTCGTCGATGGGGTCACGTCCCAGCAGGGGCGGCTCCAGTGTATAGACAAAACCGTTGTCCCGGAAAAAGCGGAGCGCCGCCTGCACAATCGCTCTGGGATCCCCGCCGGATGTCTGCACCCACTCCGCCGCCAGTGCCCTGGTCCGGGGATTTCCCCCTTTCGGCAGCCGGAGGGTGGCGGACTCCCACTGCTGCAGTTCACCGGTCCGGTATTCCAGGTAGGAACGCATCCGGTAGAGTTTCCGGTCACTGACGGTGTGGCGGGAGACGATGGTATGATCGCTCATGTAGAAGCCCCGCTCAGGAATCGAGCCCGGCATTTCCAGGGCGAAGAGCCACCGGTCATCATGGGGCTCCATCGTGATGGTATAGTCGACAGGCTGGGCGCCCGCCAGATTCGGACGCCGCACGGGGGCCCGGATGCCCTGCCGCCAGTTTCTTCCGTCAAACAGGACAAAGACAATCCCCCGCCAGTACCGTTTCTCCGGCGGCGGGATCTCTCCTGCAAACTGGACCCGGAAGGCAAGGGCGTTGTTCTCCACAATCCGTGAAATACTGCCCGGACTCATCTGCTCCGAAAAACCGGACCGGCCGCTGGACTGCCGGGTCATTCCCCATATGTTTCCTTCGATCCGCGGGAAAAGATAGAAGAGAACAATCGTTACCGGCATCGCCTGGAGCATGATCACGGTCGCCAGACGGAGTTTTTTCCGGGACCGGCTGGCGGGGTGGTGGAGGTGGATCAGAACAGTGGTGGTGACCAGCACCGAGAAAAACATATAGAAGGTGATGGGGAGTGCATCGTTGTAGAAGAGGTTGGTGATCACCAGGAAGTAGGCCAGAAACAGGGTGAATATCTTGTCCCGGTAGGCGTGGATTTCCAGAGGTTTCAGGCCGCACATCAGGGCCAGCAGTCCGACGTAGGATTCACTGTAGAATGCCCCGCCGAAGGTGAGCATGGTTCCGAAAAAGCCAAGTCCCGCCAGGGTGAGCAGGGCCGGCCGGTTCGGACGGGGCCAGCCCCGTTTCACCACCAGCAGTTCATACCCCCAGCACAGGAAGCACCAGAGGGTGATCCAGAACGGCATTTCAAACATCTGGGGAACCAGGGCCACAAGGAGGGCCAGCAGGAGCGGCGGAATATGGCGCAGATCGGCAGACTGTTTCATGACGCCTCCCCGGGGGTGCCGAAAAAGGCCAGTGCCCGCAGGCAGGTGTGTTTGTGGGCTTCCCCTTTGTCGAGGGGAATGGTCTGCCCGGGCAGGTTGAGGCCGTAGGTCATATCGAGTCCGCTCGCCTTGAGGACCATGCCGCAGAGCCGGGAGAGTTTCCGTTCGGTGTCTGTTTCGCTGACGGCATCCCAGTCCAGCAGCACTGATGTGCCGCTCTGCCCCACGAACTCCTTGGTGAGCAGTCCCTGCCCTTTGGAAAATGCCTTCCAGGAAATGTGCTGCATCAGGTCGCCGGGCTGGTAGGATTTCAGCCCCTGAAAATCCTCCACGCCCCGTCCGCGCGGGGTTCCCGCCTCCTTGTCATCCGCTGACAGTCCTTCACCGGTGGCGAGGGGCCCCTGGATGGGACGTGGATAAACCGGACAGGTCATCTCCAGTGGCAGCGGCGACCAGGCCCGGAAAAGCCCCAGGGGATACCGGGTGGAGACAATGAGAGGGCCGGGCCGGAGCAGCCCCCGCTGCCGGGCCGGAACCGTTACCGCCACGGCGTTGTCGAGGCCGGATTTGATATCCCGGCGGACACCGTCGATGTCGGTA
>JBEPXL010000846.1:0-1892 GCA_041641935.1 Desulfobacteraceae bacterium
AGTATCTGGAAGGGCTTCAGGAGGTGTCCCGCAGAATCATCCGCTTTGAAAAGCCGACCATTGCGGCCATCAACGGATATGCCCTCGGTTCCGGGTATGAACTGGCACTGGCCTGTGACATCCGCATCGCCGCCGAAGACGCCCCGATCGGCTCCCCCGAGGCCCGGGTCACCTCATCGGTCACCGGCGGGGCTTTCCGCCTGCTGCAGGATCTGGTGGGACCGGGCAAGGCAAAGGAACTGCTCTTTACCGCCGAGAATATCGACGGAAAAGAGGCCGAACGGATCGGTCTGGTCAACCGCGCCGTACCGGCGGAGCAACTGATGGATGCGGCACTGGAAATGGCCGCGAAAATCGCCGCCAATTCAGCATTCTCCATCAAGGTGATCAAGAAGGGGCTGCAGATGGCCAGTGGCGAAGCCAGCCTGGAGGCGCTGATGGATTTTGAGGTGGAGGGCTGTCTTGCCTGTGTCTCCACAAAGGAGCGGCAGGAATCCCTTACGAAGTTTGCGGAACGGAAGAAGTGACTGTTTTTATTTGAACGATATAGTGAAGATGTTGATGTGCGTCCCGTGAAAGCGGGATTTTTTGTTTGATGTCAGGTGCGGTAATGGCAGAGGGATGATGTTCATTCAACAGGAGAACGAGTGATCCGGGAGGAAACCATGTCACTTGCAAGTGTGCTGGACGCGGAATCGGTGGCGATTGTCGGGGCTTCGAAGAATGAAACCAAACGGGGGTTCCAGGCAATCCGGACCCTGCTGAACGAGAAGTACGAAGGACGCATCTATCCGGTCAACCCGAAGGAGCGGAGCGTTCTGGGGATCAGGTGCTACGACAAGGTATCGGACATAGAAGATCCGGTGGATATGGCGCTCATTACCACACCGGCCAGAACCATACCGGCGGTGCTGGCGGACTGCGGCAGGAAAGGGGTGTCCGGTGCGGTGATCATCGCCGGGGGATTCGGGGAGATCGGCACGGAAGGAAAGCAGCTCGAAGCGGAGATCGTCCGGGTGGCGCAGGAGAACGGCATCCGCCTCATCGGGCCGAACACCTCGGGCATGATGAACCTGAAGGCCAGCATGAACCTGGTGGGGCTGCGGGATGTGCCCCGGGGGGAAATTGCGCTTCTGTCCCAGAGCGGCAACATGGCCCTGACCCTGATGACCGAAGCCAAGCTCAAAAGCCTCAAAGGGTTTTCCTACTATGTGGGGGTCGGCAACGAGGCGGATATCAAGTTTCATGAGTATCTGGAGTTTTTTCAGGAGGACCCGGCGACCAAAGCGATTCTGATGTATGTGGAAGGGATGCGCGACGGGCGGAAGTTTCTGCAGCAGGCATACAAGACCACTCTGGAAAAGCCGATTATCCTTCTCAAGAGCGGTCGTTCCGCCACCGGAAAACGCTCCGCCGGTTCCCACACCGGGGCCCTGGCCGGGATTTCCGAAGTGGCCCGCACGGCATTCCAGCGGGCGGGGATCATCGTCATTCAGAATTCCGATGAACTCTTTCCGGCTGCGGAATCCCTGGCGAGTCTGCCGGTGATCCGGAACAACAAGGTGGCGGTCCTTGCCGACGGCGGGGGACACGCGACCATCGCGGCGGATGTGCTGACGGATCTGGGGGTGGAGATTCCGGAACTGGACCAGAAGACCCAGGCCCGGCTGAAAGATCTGCTGCCCGGCGGGGCGGCAGTGCGCAATCCGGTGGACGTGGCCGGTGGAACCGATGCCGATCCGACGGTGTTTGCGGACTGCGCTGACATTATCCTGAAAGACAGCAACGTGGGCGGGCTGCTGATCGTGGGGCTGTTCGGCGGATACGGCATCCGGTTCGCGGAAAGTCTGGCCATGAAAGAGGAAGACGCGGCCCACCAGATGGGAAAGATG
>JBEPXL010000847.1:0-1890 GCA_041641935.1 Desulfobacteraceae bacterium
TTATCACCGAGATGTACGGCGAATAGACAGAGTCACCTACGCCACGAACACGAGAACCCCCAGCCACTGAGCAAGAAACCGTTTCCGCGGTAATGTCCGTATGCCTGTGGAAGGATCGGCGATGGTTACGGTATCGGCTGTGGTGTCGAGGACCACGACCCAGTGATCCTGCAGGAAAGAGAGCCGGATATTGGCCATTGCCGGTCGTTTCAGGCGGCGAAGATCGTTCCAGCCGGCGCGGATCATCGCCACCTGCCGTCCGGAACCGTCCAGTTTTCTTCTCAGACCGAGGGCGACGGCGATTTCACCGGTGCCGGTGACCGGATTGGTTCCGGAAAGCGCGGCCATTTCCCGTTCGCTGGTGCTGATGCCGAGCCGGGTGAGGAGTGTTGCCGATGCAGCGGCCCCGCAACTGAATTTTGTGGTCTGGAGAACGACGCCGTTCCGGTTCGGAAGGGCAAGGAACCGTTCGGGATCGGTAGAAAGGGTGGCCCA
The DNA here is from genome assembly GCA_041641935.1 of Desulfobacteraceae bacterium. Taxonomy (GTDB): domain Bacteria; phylum Desulfobacterota; class Desulfobacteria; order Desulfobacterales; family Desulfococcaceae; genus JBEPXL01. Next base: position 496 of record JBEPXL010000847.1, read on the forward strand.
TCCTTTGTACAGGACCGTCAGAAACAGAACAGTTGACAGCAGGCCGAGTCCGATTTTTTCCCGGCGTGTGGCCGCCTGGCCGATTCCCAGACCGAACAGCATGAGTGCGAAGAAAGAGGGCCACCAGGGCTGGATATAGGCGTACCGGACAGACAGGATCAGCGAAAACTCCACGTCGGGATAATGGTGAAAATATGCTTTCAGGACGATCAAAAGAGCGCAGGCAACCGAAACAACCGTGGCTGTGCGGCGGGATGTTTTTCCGATGATGTGTCCGATACCAAAGGCGATGATCAGACTCAATATCAGGATAGCGAAGCCGATGGCTGTCATAAGCGACTGTGCCTTCCTTGATTTGAACCCCGATAGTCTCCGGGGCTGAATGGCCGGATGATGTGCTGCTTCATTAAAAGCGGAAAAGCGGGATCAAGTCAAACCCAAATCGCCGGACAGGGTCATCTGCCCGGGAAAGTGTCTGGAGATGGAGAAAGCGGGACCATGTTCATCAGCAGCAGACGTTTATTTTTACTCGATAAATACGACAGTTCCCCTTGAAAGTGGGACACCCTGTTCTATTTTATAGGTAGAAATCAGTGATACATTTTTTGTACGCAACCTTACTCCCGCAACGGGGGAATTCACCAAGGAGGGAATATACCTTATGAAGGGCAAATTCATCGGATCATTTGTCGCTGTCGGTTTTTTTGTCGCCGTTCTGGCTGTTTTACTGGTAATGGGCGGGTTCGCTTCGGCGGGCCAGCTTCGTGAGATTGTGCTGGAGGATGGCAGTATCATCCGGGCGGAGGTGGTCTCGTTCAAAGACGGGGTTTATACGCTGAGGTCGGATACGATGGGGCAACTGGAATTGAAGGATACGGATATTGAGGCGATCCGTGAGCCGGGTTCGGTAGCGGCAGCGCTTCCGGGGAAAATGGCGGCTACGGATGAGAAAGCCCCCACGGAACAGGATGTGGATGACATGAAGCGGTCGCTGATGACCAATCCGGGGCTGCTGGGTTCGGTCTTTTCGCTTCGCAATGATCCGGACATGCAGAAGATTCTGCAGGACCCGGAGATTATGGACAAGGTCATGTCCGGTGATGTGGAAAGCCTTCAGAACGATCCCAAGTTTCTGGAACTGATGGAAAATCCGAAGATTCAGGCGATCATCGAGCAGATGACGGATCAGTAGGAAGCCGCTTTTTCAGTCAGTAAGATTATGCAAGTACGTCCGCAGAGATGCGGGCGTACTTTTTTTGTGTCTTATACTCGATGTTCAAGTTTTTTCCTTTGATGATCTGAGCAGGGCAATCGCATCAAATTTTTTCAAGGCAAGCAACTGTTGACATCAAGTTGAAAGGTATGGTGAAAAGGTCTCTCAAAGCAGGCAAGCGT
>JBEPXL010000848.1:0-1889 GCA_041641935.1 Desulfobacteraceae bacterium
CACCACGGATTCCGGGGTGATCCAGCAGAACCAGGAGCGCCTGTACCGGAAGGTAACCGCCGCCGTTGAAGACTTCACCTTTTACGACGAAATCACTGTCCCCGGCGCTGAAACCCTGCTCATCACCTACGGCGTCACCGCCCGTGCCGCAAAGGTCGCCGCCGAAGAAATGACGGCCGTCGGCACACCGGTCAGCCTGCTGACACTCAAAACCCTGTGGCCGGTTCCCGAAGCGCTGATCCGGCAGAAAGCGGCAGGCTACCGGCGGATTCTGGTCGTGGAGATGAATCTGGGGCAGTATGTCCGGGAAATCCGCAGGATACTGGGAGAACAGAAGGTGACCTTTCTGGGGCGGATGAACGGCACGCTGATTCCACCGTCCGGGATCAAAGAGAGCATAATCAATGGATAGCTTACTGAATCCGGACCGGCCGCCGGTCTTCTGTCCCGGCTGCGCCCATGAACTGGTGGTCAAGGCCCTGGACCGGGCCCTGCAGCAGATGAACCGGCAGGGCCATCAGGTGGTCATTGTCTCTGACATCGGCTGTTCGGGCCTGTTTGACACTTTTTTTCACACCCATGCCTTTCACGGGCTTCACGGCCGCGCCCTCACCTATGGCACCGGCCTGAAAATAGCGCGTCCGGACCTGACGGTGATCGTCACCATGGGGGACGGCGGCATGGGCATCGGCGGCGCTCATTTTCTGAGCACCGGCCGCCGCAACATGGATGTGACGCTGCTGATTCTCAACAACTTCAACTACGGCATGACCGGCGGACAGTGTTCGGCAACCACCCCCACTGACGCCCGTGTCGCCTCGGGATTTCTGAACCAGCTCGAAAAACCGGTGGATATCTGCGCTCTTGCAGACAGCGCCGGGGCTTCCTTTGCAGCCCGGTCTTCGGCCTGCCGCAGCACGGAACTGGTGGACGACATCACCCGGGCGGTTCGGCATGAAGGATTTGCCGTCCTCGATATCTGGGGCGGCTGTCCGGGCCGGTACACCCGGCACAATCCGGTGACGCCGAAGACCATCGATACGGCCCAGGCGGAACTGCCGCCGTGCCGGGGAGAGATTCCCGCCAATGCAAGACCGGAATACGGTGCACACTACCGGGAGACCGCCGCCCGGGAAAAACCCGATCCGGGACCGGTCCGGATCGAAGCCGGTTTCGATCCGGTGGTACAGGAGCGCCGGGAAGTGATGATGCTCGGCAGCGCGGGGCAGCGGATCGTTACGGCCGGGGAACTGCTCTGCCTGTCCGGCCTCACCTCCGGGCTTCACGCCACCCAGAAAACCGATTACCCGATTACGGTTCTGCGGGGTCATTCGGTGACGGAAGTGGTACTGGACCCGCAGCCGATCGGGTATACCGGAATTGAAACACCGGATGTGATCATCGCCCTGGCGCCGGAAGGAATCAATCGGAAGCAAAGTCTATTTTCTACACTTGATGAAACGACCTTCATCCTGAATATCGATGGTCTGGAACTGCCGCCGACCGCCGCCGAAGTGATGACACTGGATCTGAAATCCCGCGGCATCCGTTCCGCAGACCGGGCACTGGCCGCCCTCGGCGCGCTGGCGGGAATGAACCGTGTGATTTCCCTTCCCATGCTGCAGGCCGCGCTTCCGCTCCGGTTCAGCGGTAAAGTGCTGGAAAAGGCCCGGACGGTGATCGATAAAGCTGTCTCGCAAACTCCGTGACTGTTGCTGTGGATGTGTTACCGATGACATCATCTGGTTCCTGACCAGATGATCAGATAATCTCCTGCGGAGGAAACACCCGATGGATTTTTCGCTTTCAAAAGAACTGGAAATGCTGCGCAAAGAGCTCCGCAACTTTGTGAATAAAAAGATTGTCCCTCATGCCGACCAGTGGGACGC
>JBEPXL010000849.1:0-1889 GCA_041641935.1 Desulfobacteraceae bacterium
GGACATGGTATGTGAGAAAGTACCATCCGGAAACCGTCATCTCCCGGACCGCGGAAAGCATCTCTGCCATGTACAGCCGCCCGGTCAGGCCGTGACAATCCTGCCCCGGATGGTTATGGTCTTCGTACCGGTAATGGATGTTCCGTTATAAGACAAGCCCGCATGTAACGCAAGCCGTTATTGTAAAATTGAAACTGTTCCAGCCTGCTTCACGGCCCCGCCGTTCCGGGGCCGGGCAGGAAGTGTAAGGAGAAGCCGTGAGTACCACCTTGCCCGTTCAGGATCTGCTGAACATTCTGATCAAGACCGACCCCTTTGAAATGCTGTCCCACGATGTACTGAAGACCCTGGCCGGAAAGATGCCGGTGAAGATCTATCCGCCGAATATGTACGTGTTCAAGCAGGGCGATCTCAGCCTGGACTGCCTCTTTATTGTCGCCTCCGGCCTCATTGAACTGACCGTCTCCGGTGACCGCGGTCCGGAAATGGTGGTCGGCCTGAAGCGCCCCTTTGACTTTTTCGGGGAAACGGTGGTCCTTTCCCGGCGGCGGTATCCGGCTTCGGCGCGGGTCAAGGAGTCGCTGACCTGCTGCCTGGTCAGCCGGAAGGATCTGGAAGATCTCATGTATACCTATCCGGAGTTTTCCGGATTTTTCAATACCCTGCTGGCAGAGCGGATGCGGCTTCTCTACGAGGAGATTGCGGGCAGCCGGTTCGGGGAGCAGTCCGCCCTGGTCGCCGGGATAGAATCGAGCCTGTTCCGGAAACGGGTCAGTGAAATCATGTCCTACCCGGTCATCTCCTGCCGGACCGATGACCTGGTCACGGCGGCATCGAAAAAAATGGCCGGCGGGGATCTCAATGCCATCGTGGCCCTGGACCGGAAAAACCGGCCCCGGGGTATCCTGACGGAAAAGAATCTGGTCCGGTACCTGGTCGCCGAGCAGAAGTACCCGGTGGAAACCTGCCGGGTCGAGCAGGTAATGTACAGCAATTTCGTGGAAATCAACCCCCAGTCCTTTATCGGCCAGGCACTGGTGGCGATGATGCGGAGCAAGACCAGACACCTCGTTGTCGTGGAACGGGGGGAACTGATCGGTATGATTTCCCTGGTGGACCTGATCCGGGCCCAGAGCCCGGGAACCCTGCTGCTGACCCGCGACATTGAATCCCAGCCGGACCTGAAGGGGCTCTCCCTGATCGGCCGGGAAATCCGTAACATTCTGGAGGCGATGGTGGCGGAGAAGGCCACCGTTCGCGAGATCCTGGATGTCATGTCCGAGCTGCAGGAACGGCTGACGCGCCGGGTGATCCAGCTTTCCGAGGAACGGATGAAGCGCGACGGCTGGGGACCGCCGCCCCGGGAGTACTGCTGGATCAATCTGGGCAGCGCGGCCCGGTATGAACAGATGCTCGGCGGAGACCAGGACAATGCCATGATCTATGCCGATCCCGATCCGGAAAAACGGGAGGCGACAGATGCCTACTTTGAACGGCTCGCGGAACTGGTGGTAAGCGGGCTGGAGGAATGCGGCTTTGAACGGTGCCCGGATGATATCATGGCCACCGACCCCCGGTGGCGCAATTCCCTGGGCGGCTGGTATGAGACGCTTCAGGAATGGCGGACGGTCTGTACCTTTGAACAGACGCGGACCATTACCGCACTTCTCGACTACCGGCCCATCTGGGGAAACATGAATCTGGCCGAAGAATTCCGGAAAAAGCTGTTCGAGGCATTCGGCGCCTGTTTTGCCGCCGACCGCCTGATGACCAGGGAGGAGGCGGGCTACAAACTGCCCATCAGCTTTCTGGGGACCTTCCGTATCGAAAACAGCGGGATTCACAAGAATGAAATGAACCTGAAAACCGCCGCCATTCTTCCGCTGGTC
>JBEPXL010000850.1:0-1888 GCA_041641935.1 Desulfobacteraceae bacterium
GGAAGAGGCCGAAATCCGTCCCGGTTCCGGCCTGGACGGGAAAAACCTGATCGAAAGCCAGCTCCGGAAGAATTTCGGCGTCATTATCGTGGCCATCAAGGAACCCTCCGGGGAAATGATCTTCAACCCCATGCCCACGGAAATCCTCCATGCAGGGGATGTGCTGGTGGTCCTCGGTAAAAATGAAGATGTACTGCGGATGAGGGAGGTCATGTAACCGCCCTCTCTTTACCGCAGGCGGTCCCAGGGATTCTCCTTCCCCAGGGCCGGTCCGGCTTCGCCTCCCCGTGACGCACCGCCGCTCCGGTGTCCCCGGAGCCGTGCGATCCGCTCTTCCAGGGGCGGATGGGTCGAAAAGAGACGCATAAGACTCCCGCCCGACAGGGGACTGACGATAAACAGGTGCGATGTCTCGGGATGGCCGTTCATGGGCAGCCGCCGGGTATGGGTTCCCAGCTTCTCCAGCGCACTGGCCAGTCCTTCCGGATCACCGACCAGCTTTGCCCCTTCCTCATCGGCCAGATATTCCCGGGACCGGGAAATGGCCATCTGGATAATCACTGCCGCAACGGGGGCCAGAAAGGACATGAGCAGCAGGCCGATGATTCCGCCGCCGCCTTTACTGTCGCTGTGGCCGACCCCGCCGAAGATGGCCGACCACCGGGCCATGTTGGCCAGGAACATGATCGCTCCGGCCATGGTCGCGGCGATGGCGCTGACCAGGATGTCCCGGTCCTTGATGTGGGACATTTCATGGGCCAGCACCCCCATCACCTCCCGCCGGTCCATGATCCGCAGCAGCCCTTCGGTTACGGCGACCACAGCATGTTCGGGATTCCGGCCCGTGGCGAAGGCGTTGGGGCTTTCACCGGGAATGATATAGACACGGGGCATGGGAAGCCCGGCCCGTTCCGTCAGGGTCCGTACAATACTGTAGAGATCCGGCGCTTCATTCTGCGTCACTTCCCGGGCCCGGTACATCCGCAGGACGATTCTGTCCGAGTACCAGTAGCTGAAGAAGTTCATCCCCGCCGCCAGAATCAGCGCCATGAGCATTCCGCCCCGCCCGCCGATCATCATGCCGATGAACATGATAAACAGCGTCATCAGCGTCAGCAGCACTACGGTTCGTATCTGATTGCCAAGCATCTGTATTTCCTCCCTGCAAAGGATCATAAAAGTCAAGCCATACCCGAGGGGGGCATGGCTTGAGAAATCATCGGAATCGGTATTCGGATCAGGTAACGGGTCAAAAGTCCTGCCGCTCAAAGAGACAACTGGCACACACCTTGTGTTCTTTTATTTTATTTTCATAAGTGCAGCGTTTCACCTGCCACCTTTGCTCTTCCTTTTCCTGAAGGTAGAGGGAAAAAGCTCTCTCGAACCGGTGCAACTTCACGGTGAAACTTTCATACAGGTGATCTTTCATGGTACGACCTCCTTTCAGTTCCACATACATCCGTAATAATAATGCAGCTTCAAGTGAAATCAAGCGGCAGCCGCGCTTCCGGAAAGATTCAGGAAGAAGCGGTCTGCTGCAGGTACCGGGCCGGAACCGTATCGGTCAGCCAGACACCGTTTTCGGAGCGGTAGAAGCGGTGGCCGTCAGCATGCATGGCCGCAGCGTCAACGGTCAGAATCACCGGGGAACCGTGGCGCTGTCCGACCCTGCGGGCGGTGACGACATCAGCAGAGAGATGAACGTGCTGCCGGCTGCCCGGTCGCAGTCCCTGTCGGAGGATGGCATCGAGAAACCGGGTGGCGGTTCCGTGAAAGAGAACCGGGGGCGGACTAACCGGCTGCAGGCCCAGATCAACCCGCACGGAATGGCCCTGGCTGGCCCGGATGAACCGCCCGTCCGGGCTGATGGCAAACCGTTTTTTATCGT